>JAJBAV010000062.1 GCA_020532085.1 Candidatus Cloacimonadota bacterium
CCTCCGAGACGAACACAAAATCCAGGTGGGCCATGACCGGGATGTCGCCCGGGTGGCGTACCTCGACCTGGCGCTGGAAGTTGGCGAAGCCGGCGACCGCGAAGGCTGCGGCCACGATCTCCTCGGCCATGTGGCCGCGGCGGTGGCGCAGCAGGGTGATCAGGTCGGCTTCCGGGGCGTTGCGTTTGCCGAGAATGGTTTTGCGCGGGCAGGCGCCGATGTCCGAGGCACCGAGATAGGTGCTGCGGTCGCCGAGCGTGGCTGCGGTCTGCTGGCTGGCAAGCTGCTGCAGGGCGGCATGCAGGGTGGTGAGCATCTGGTCCGACATGGTGGTCTCCTCTTGGATGGATGAGGGAGGAGACACCAGTTCCCACCGAGGGAATGGTCTCACTCCCTCCGGGGTTGGGTTGGGTTGGTCAGGCGGCTTTCTTCAGCCAGGCCTTGCCGGTCTTGTCCCATTGAAAGCCCGCGGCCTTGAGCAGTTCCTTCTTGTCATAGAGGTGCTCGCCCATGGCGAGGATCACGCCCTGACGGTGCTCGAAGGTGACGCCGGCGATCTTGGGCAGGTCAACGGTGGGATCGGAGCCAACAGGCGGTGGGCCTGCGGGCTGACTGGTTGGTGGTGGCGGTGGGGTCGACGACGGCCTGCTGGACGGTTGGAAGACGTGCTTCAGCAGACCCTTGTAGGCATCGCTGCCAATGGACAGCAGCGACATGCATTTCTGGATGGCATCGGTGATCGCCCCTTTCTGGGCGTCGCCGACATTGCCTTTGACGATCTGCATCTGGCCCTTGTGCGAGCCCTTGCACAGCCAGTCACCGTCGACCCGGACATAGAGCCGGACCTCGGCGACCGCCTGGTTCTCGAAGATCTCCTCGCGGGTCAGTTCGTAGCGCCAGTTCTCCGGGCCGAGCACCTCGTTGACGCTGTCAAAGACGTACTGCGGCCGGTAGCCGTATTTGACCTGACCGATGGTCTTGCCGTCGCGGTCGGTCATGCGGATCTCCTGGACCGCTTCGATGCCGAAGGCGCGCAAGCGCTGGTTGATGGCCTGGATCTGTTCCTGCAGTGGTGCCATGGTGGTGCCTCCTCAAAAAAAATGGGAGCGACAACGCATGGCTCCGCCGGGAGCATGGTGGTTCGCTCCCGATGGATGGGTGGGGTGGGTATCGATGAAACCGGGGGACTGACGGATCAGCGCCGGTGAGGGAAAGAGAGTGTGCCGGAACCATCAGCCGCAACACGGCGGCAGGTCAGTTCAGCGACAACGCGGGAAAGAAGAAGAAAGGCAGGCGGGCAGGCGATACGGAAAACAGAATCGCAGGCCATTAAGCGCATTGCTGCCGGATGAAGGGGAACGTTCGCCTCAGCGATGAGACGTCCCGAACGGAAACAACAGCGCCGCCATCATACCTGGAATGCAAGAACACGAAAACCGTGCTCAGCTAGTCCCTGAATAGGGGTATCTCATTGAAAATGAGCCGGAAAAGATGAAGGAACTATAGAGAATCAGAAAAGAAAAGCAAGGTAAAAATATCGATATCACCGCTGCGCACCCACACAGAATATTCCCCTTACCCCCACCCAACCCAAGCTGTTGTTCTCAATTTGATACCTATTGTCTTCGTTTTATTCATTTTGACAATTCAGCGTTTTTCCCGCCAGCTTCGGTCACTTATCGAAGCGCCACCAACGCCCCCCGGGGCAAAAGAATCTAACCTTATTATTTTAAGCTGTTACCGTGTTTTTCCCTGTCCCGCCGCCCTCTCCGCAACGGCTTACGCCAATCTCGCCCAAGTTGGCACGCATAGTGCTATCTCAACCCGTTAAGAGCTGACAGAAATTGCCAGAGACACTACCCGCTCCCTCCCGATTTTTCAGGCGATCTGACGAGCGACCGGCATGAACAGCCCGCACACCACCCTCGAGGATCAACTCCTGGGCACTGGAATCGGAACAGGCAGAACGTTTCCTTCCCCGGTTCATTCGGGATGGACCTCAAAACGGGATTTACGGTTTTTCATTGCAGAGGTTTAGAAAATTTTCGGCATCACTGTTCTGGCCTTATGTCGCGATCATTGTCCTGGCCCCCCTCCCCTTCGGCGGAGTGCATTCGCTCAGCCAGGCATTTTTCGCGACTTGTTTTCTGCTGCTCGCCTTCCTGTGGAACCTGGGACAGGCGTTTGTTTTCACCGGGACCAGAGCGGATCTACGGCGCATCTGGCCGGAGGCTGTTTGTTTTACCCTCGTCCTTGGCTGGATCGGCCTGCAGGCATCCCCTATCCTCTCGGAGTTTGGAGGCAACCCGCTGTGGTGGGAGGTAACGGCAACCCTGGGCACAGCACCTGATCCGGGTGCCTTGACGCTCGCCCGAAGCTCGGCGATCGAAAGCCTGCTTCGCCTGGCCACCTATGGTGCAGTGTTCTGGCTGGCGTTTCAATTCGGGCAGGAGCAACGGTACGCAAAATGGTTGCTCATGGCTGTGGTCATTTCCGGAACGGTGTACGCGGTCTATGGCCTGGTGGTGCACTGGGGTGGTTTTGATCGGGTCCTCTGGGTGGAGCATACGGTCACCCGGCGTGACCTTTCCGCCACACTGATCAACCGCAACAGCTACGCCACCCTGGCCGGCTTGAGTCTCCTCTGCGCCATCGGCCTCTACCAGGCGAGCCTGCAGCGGGGATTGGAAAGTAAACGAACGGGACGCGACCGGCTGGGCTTTCTGCTGCACCATGCGTTCAGCAAGGGGGCGGTCATGCTGACCAGCATTCTCGTCCTGCTTACCGCCCTCTTCCTGACGCATTCGCGCGCCGGGGTGACCAGCGGGCTGATCGGTCTTTTCTGCCTGATGTACCTGGCAAATGTACGCTGGCGGGAAAAAGGCTGGATAAGCCGGTGTTTGGCCCTCTGTCTGCCTGTGGGGCTGCTGGCCGCCTATCTCCTCAGTGGCGAGGGCTGGCAGCACCGACTGCTCGGGACCGATCTGGAAAAGGAAGGGCGGCTGGTCATGTACCAGCAGGTCTGGCAGGCCATTCAGGCCGCTCCCTGGAATGGCTATGGCGCCGGCAGCTTTGCTTCTGTTTTCCCGATGTTTGCGGACGAGCTGACGAGCCATTGGGACAAAGCGCACAATGATTGGCTGGAAACATTGTTCGATCTTGGCTGGCCGGCCGGACTGCTCTGGTTTGCAATGCTGTTCAGCCTCAGTTTCCGCTGCCTGGCAGGGGCCTTCCGCCGCAAAAGAGATCGGGTGTATTCGATGGTCGGTTGTAGCGCGGGACTGCTGGTCGGTCTGCATTCCTTTGTTGACTTCAGCCTGCAAATACCGGCTGTGGCCATAACCTTTGCAGTGCTGCTTGGTGTTGGCGTGGGGCAAAGCTGGTCGAGCCAAAAAACCTCTGCCGGGTACAGGGCAATCTGAAGAAAAGACAGACCTGCGAAAGTTTAAGTTCTATAAATTCAGTAGGTTAAACCAGATAAATGAAACGTATGGAGGGAACAATGAAAAATTGGTTCCTCGTCATTTGGTGTGGATTTGATGTATACAGGGATCAAATCCACACCAAATGACGGGAGGGGTCATGCACAGCAGGGATATCATCACCTTAGGGCTCGGACTGCAGGAACCATGGGAAATCGTCAGCCAGGAGCTGGTCACGGAAACGACACCCCATGAGCTGCGCCTGACCATTCGAGCCCAGCGGGGATCACGCTTTCCCTGCCCGGTGTGTGGTGCGTCCTGCCAGGCCCACGACTACAAGGAGATGACCTGGCGCCATCTCAACTTCTTCCAGCATCACTGCCTCATCACCGCTGCCGTCCCCCGGGTTCGCTGCCCGCAGCACGATGTCCGGCGGATCGAGGTGCCCTGGGCCCGCAAAGGGAGCAAGTTCACCCTGCTGTTCGAGCAGGCGGCCCTGGTTCTGGCCCGGGAGATGCCGGTGCTGACCACGGCCCGCATCCTGGGGATGACCGACAAGAAGCTGTGGCGCATTGTCCTGCATTACGTCAATGCCGCCATGACCAAGCTGGACCTGAGCACCCTCAAGGCCTTTGCCCTGGACGAAACCAAGGCGCACAAGGGGCAGCGGTATGTTACCGTGTTCATTGATCTTGACCGCAAGGAACGGCCGGTTGTCTTTGCGGTTCCCGGCAAGGGCAAGGCGAACCTGAAGGCCTTCAAGGAACACCTGATTGCCCGTGGCGGGAAAGCCGAGAACGTGGTCGAGGTGGTCTCCGACATGTCGGGCGCGTTCATTGCCGGGGTGAAGACTCATTTCACCAACAGTGCCCAGACGGTGGACTGGTTTCATGTGGTGCAGTTGTTCACCAACGCCGTCAAGGACGTTCGCCTTGCCGAGACCAAGGAAACCAGCATGCCCAAGGCCAGCCGCTGGGCCACGCTGAAGAATGCCGAAGGTTCCTTCACCGAAGCGCAGGTTGCCGCCCTGAACGAACTGGTCGCCATGGATCTGCAGACGGCCAAGGCCTGGCGCATCAAAGAGATGCTTCGCTGGGTCCGCCGGGCCGAGTCCAAGCAGGCAGCGAAATGGCGGCTGACCAGGTTTGTCAACGAGGCTCGTTCGCTCGCCGCCGGCATCGACCTGCTCAAACCGGTCCGCACGGCCCTGAACACCGTGACCAGACACCGCGATGCCATCCTTTCCCGCTGGGATTCAGGCCACAGCAACGCTCGCCTCGAAGCGCTCAACGGCATCTTCCAGGCCGCCAAATGCCGGGCCAGGGGATACAGAAACGATGACACCTTCATCAGCATCATCTACCTGCTGGCTGCGCCTATCCAGCAGCTCCTCAAATCCACTTGAAACGACGAAGAGCCCTGGTACAAACTCCGCTGAAACAGGTGGTCGTACAACTCCTTGATCTCAATACCGGAATCCAGCAACCCCTGGACGGTTGCGTGGCACTCGGCGCGCTGACCAGCGAGCAGCGCCTTCAGGTAGCCCTGGTACAGGTTTTCATCAATCATTGGTGCGTGTCCCCCGTCCATCGTTGTATTGCAAACGTTCAGCTGCAACCTGTTGTGCTTGCTGCAGAGTCGCATTGACCGCACTGGTCCATTCCGCTGAAAATCGTTGTGCATCCGTCAGCCAACTTTGCACGGCGGTGACGCTCCCTTCGATCCCGGCTGTTTCGTCGACAATCGCGGAGACCAACAGTTCCACGGCAGTGCTGTCTTTTCGGGCCATTTCCCCGCCAAGAGATTTTTCCCACTCCTCCTTCAGCGATTGCACGGCCTCTGCGGGGATGATCGCTTCTCTTCTCTCTTTGAGATGTTCGGCAGCATCGAGCAGTTTTTGGTAATTGGCCTGTTTTTCCGGAACGGCCCTGGACAGTTCTTCATGCAGGAATCGCAAGGTGTATTCCATCAGGATGGTCGGCATGCCGCGAGAAGCCAGCACCCTGCAGAGCCAATCGATCTGCTGCCTGACTATTTCCGGCTCCAGGGTCGAAAGCATGGCCAGCCAGCAGATGTCACTGTCTGAAAACCGCTTCCCCCGTTCACCATAGCGCTCAAAATAATACCCGAACGCATTCCACCCCCGGGTGCTCGCTTTCAGAGCGGCTTCCATTTCCCGATCATCCTGCGGCATCGGATGATTGCCGGCTTCCGGGTTGATTCGGGTTATATGCAAAGATGGGGCACTCTTTTGAAGCGGGTAAAGGGCTCGATAGAGCCGCTCTAACCCGGAAAAGGTTTCTCGAGCGGCCTCGATGACTTCCTGGTGGCTCGGTGGATCGTGCAGCAAAGCATTGACCGACTGGGAGAATGCCCGCCAGCGAGCACCTACCTGGTCTCCGTAACTGGCATAGTAGCGGCAGCCATTCACTCCCTCCAACTGGTAGGTTGCCGCTATATCCGGCTGGTGCATCCGGTTGCCGAGCGTGGATCCTTCAAGAACATACAGACAGCCAACCAGGGTGATTGGGTGCTCAACGCTCCGCAGCCGAATTGCATCGGCAAGGGCCAGGGCCGCGTTAACAGGTTCCTTTGCGTCCGAAGCCAGGCCAGGCTGGAAGTGCGCAAGATCCCTTTCCAACAGCGGCAATTTTCGCAAACTGTCATCCCAGACGGCCGCCACCTCCTGCGTTTTTGCGAGTTCCCCCTCCAAAACGCCATGGATTATCGATAAGGCGTGGAGTTGATTGAGGTAGGATGCCAGCGGGAGGCGATGCTCCATGAGCCTTTGAAAGAATGGAAGAGATGCCAGTATCTCATGGTGCGTACTGGTTTCCAGTTTCAGCCGTTTCATGATCGGTGTGGGCTCGTCAGTTTTGTTGTGCTCACCGGGAAGGATCATTTCTGTTCTCCATGCTGACGGGTTATCGGTATCCGGGATGCTTGGGATCATCCGATGGTTATGAACGTCCCCCGCATCTGTCGGCTGACCAGGCGGCGAATGACCGTGGGATCCCTGTCACGCGAAACCGGTCGAGAGATGCCGCGGCCAGTACGATGCGCATCGATGTTTCCGGTTCAGCCGACCTCCCGGCCACTCGCGCCCGCGGCCAGGGCCTCCCGTACTTTGGCGGCCAGGTGTTTGCTCAAAAAGGGTTTTTGCAGAAAATGGACGCCGTCGTCGAGTACCCCATGATGGGCAATGACGTTGGCGGTGTAGCCGGACATGAACAATCTCTTGAGACCGGGACGCAGTGATTCCAGCTTTTCGGCCAGTTCGAGACCGTTCATCCTGGGCATGACCACATCGGTTATCAGCAGGTCGATTGTGCCGCCATATTCC
>JAJBAV010000063.1 GCA_020532085.1 Candidatus Cloacimonadota bacterium
ACAGCCGATATATCTCGCGATTCAGCGCCATGTTCAGCTTCCGCGACTTCCAGAATTCTTCATGCCGCACCTGCTTGAACGGAAATTCACACAGCATGTCGAAGCATTTCCCGGCGATGTCGTATGCTCGCGTCCTGACCCTGGACCGTTCCGGGAACCTGTCGCCCAAGTCGGACAGCATCAGGGCGGCGACACTCAAGTTGAAGGCCACCTTCATTTCGGTTTCGTCTTTGGTCATGGGCTATTCTCCCTCCTGCGGTTCGGCATTCGGGCAACTCATCGCATGTCCGCCGACCTCGCCACATTCAGTGCAGGGCTTGACCGCTTCGCCCGGAGGGCTTGGCCAGTCGTCATCAATGTCGTCCATGTTGGGGAGGGGAGCGGTTTGCGCTGCTTCCGTTTTTTCTTCAGGGGTGATGGGTATTTCGCCGGCTGCGGGGTTGACGGTTTCGGCATCAGAAAACCGTTTGACGATGTTTTCGGCGGTGGGTGTAGGCTCAACCTCGGGGGTTATGTCGATAATGTCGCGAATCTCGTCGTCTGAACGCATACCCATTAGGATCTGGGGGGCGTACAGTCGACCAAAGAACGTAGCTGCGCGGTATCTCAGCATCAGATCCGGCATAGTCTTCCATTTGCTGCCGTTGCGCGAAAACCATCCTTCTGTTTTTGCCATTTCGATTGATACCGGTGGAGATTCAAGGCGCTCATCGGTGTCTTTTTCAATCGCCCACGCGACGCAGGTTTTCTTGTCGTCTTTGCCTGTTATCTCAAAGCGAAGAGGTGAAAACCTCCCCGTTGCGTTCACTGCTGCAATGATAAACTGAGATGACCAGGACGGCTTACCGTGTACGATATAGATGTTCTGTAGGACCGCCATCGGAGACGCGCCGATACGGTTCGCCATTTCCAGAGCGATCACGCAGTTTGCTATCTTCCCCTGGAACTCTTTCGGCACCAACTCTGAGGATGCCAATAGTTTTGCTTGCCGTTGAAGGAGTTCAAAAGAATCCGCGTTACCGAATCCTGCCGTGATAGGTAAATTGCTGGTAGTTGTTTGTGGTAGGTTTTCGCTCATTTTGATTTTCCTCCGTTTAAATGTTGGTCCAGCTAGTCCGATTAATAATCCTTCCGGCCTGTGAGGGGCCAATGTTGTATTCACCCCCCAGCTGCTTATACGTGTAGCCTCCGGCTTCATATTTGGCCCTTATCTCAAGTACGTCGCTTTCGTTCAAAACCGTAGCGACCGGACCAACCGGATTACCAGCTTCGATGCGCTTATTCCTCAAGTATTCAGAGCGGTATTTTCTTCCGCACTGCCTATGCTCCACCGCGCCAGTTCCAGGCGGAATGTATAAATTTTTAGGGTCATCCCATGTCTTACAAAAATAGCACCGCCTCCAATCCGCGTGGCCGCACTCTTTTAACGCTCTAGCCCTTCTGTGTAGCAACTGGTGGTGTGCGTTATCTTGGCAGATTACTAAATTATCGTTGCGGTTGTTCGCCCTATTGCCATCAATATGGTGGACCACCGCAGACTGCGGCAGTGGCTTACCAAGTGCCTTTTCGGCAATTAATCTGTGCAGTAATTTGTGGCCCTTCATAAAGCCTGCCGCCTTGGTCAAGTAACCGTCACCGTGGTTTGTCGGCACGTCCTTTGTCTTGATAGCTGACATCGCAATCGCGCCTTGTTTTGTCTTCATCCAATGCCCGTGCCGGAACTTCGCATAACGTGACCTGATTGGCAGTCCGCACCCGCACGCACACGGCTTACCCCTATTGTCCTCACGACCTTTATTGTTTGCCATATACAGACCTCACAGATATCCAGGTTTATAAAGCGTTACGATTCCGGGGTTTTGGTAGTTCGGGTACTCTTGCCTTTTTCTGCATTCTAGTTCTAATGCCAACAGTCTCCGGTATTCAGAACGTCCATAATCAACGAATTCATCGTCGAGCATATAAACCTCGACTTGATATGGAGCGTCTTTACTGACTGCGATGAAGCAAAAAGTATCGAACCTACTTCCCGACGCCTCATTTATTCCGGTCAAATACATTGCGGTCTGTAGTGGATAGCCATACTTCACTACGTCCCGCCCAAACTCATACTCTCCGGCGCAAGAGCAGGTCTTGAGGTCCACCAACACGCCCTTGTTGCCTGAGGGTATCCGGTCAGGTCTGCATTTGCAGAGGAGTCCCGTTCCCGCGTCCTGCCATATCACCGTTTGTTCTGACACGCCCTCGGCCAGCAGTTTTGGCGCAAAGGGATGTTTCATAAGCGCCTTCCGCATCTCCGTGATTTTCAGGTAATCATCGGCGGTGACCAGAGTCTTCCCGGCGTTGGCCGCCTCAAATGCCGCCCATTCCTCTTTTCCGGCGTTGGTGCGCTTATTGATGCCGGAAGGCGTGACCGCGCACTCTTTGAAGAATGCCGCTTCGCCTTCCAGAAGGAGCACGTGAGATGCCCGGCCAAACGCCATGGCGGGTGTGTCCTCTTGCGG
Organism: Candidatus Cloacimonadota bacterium; assembly: GCA_020532085.1. NCBI lineage: Bacteria > Pseudomonadati > Candidatus Cloacimonadota > Candidatus Cloacimonadota bacterium. The sequence goes on from JAJBAV010000063.1 coordinate 2,505, forward strand.
GACCTTTGCCGCTGCCGGGCATTTGTCGAGGCGTTTCAGGTAGGATTTCGATATGTAGTCCTTCAGTAGCTCCCCGTGGTAGTCGCTGGCGGGGATGTCGGGGTAGATTCCGGGGGTCAGGGGTGATATTTTCTCTGCAAGATTTCCGTTCATTGTTTTTCACCCCCTCTTGTCATTATCGATATTCCGGTGAGTATCGTGTCGATAACATCCTTGTTGGCCTTGATAAATTCCTCGGTCTTCTCAAGTGCGACCTTCGTAGCGTAGTAAAAATCATAGCCCTTGCTTAAGTCAACAGCGTCGCCCACTTCGAGGCGGCCCCTTTTGCCGTAGTAGAGATCCATAAACTTCTCAATTTCACGGTGGCTGACTTGGCAAAGGTAAGTATCGCTATCAACCTTTCCTATTACCTTCATCTTACGCAGCCTCCTTCGCCGCCGATTCTTCCCTATCGAATTCATGCCCGCACTTGGGACACACCACCATCCGTTCGGCACGGGCCTTCTCTTCCGTAATCCGTTTGGCTTCCGCTTCGCGCCTCAGAAGTTCCTCGGTTTCGGCCTTCAGCTTGGCCTCTGCCAGCTCGCGTTGCTGGCGCTCAAGTTCGGCGCGTTCTGCTTTCAATTTGGCTTCTTCCGCTTCTCGCGCTTCGCGGATCTTCTTCTCATCCTCCGCCCTAATGCGTTCCTGCTCTTTCCGCTCGGCCTCCAGCTTGGCGCGTTCGGCTTCCAGTTTTGCGCTCTCCTCGGCGGCCTTCCGTTCCGCCTCTTCCCGTTCCGCCCTGAGTCGCGCCGCTTCCGCTTCCTGTTCGGCCTTGATTCTGTCGGCTTCGGCCTCGGCGGCCTGCTTCTGTGCGAGGATTTCTTTCAGCTTGGCGACCGACCCCATCTTGGCGTACTGCGCTTCAGCGGTTAATTCCTGGTAATCGTCCTCGGTGATTGAAAGAGCCTCGACGTTCGGCAGAACCTCGGCCAGCTTTGCGGCGGTCAGGTTGATAGCCTTTATCGGGTACTCTTTGATGGTCTGGATTTTGGCCTTGATGCCGTCCACCCGCTCTTGTTCAATACGGGCTTTCTCGGCCTTCTCGGCTTCCTTCCGTGCTTCCTCGACCTTTATTGCCTCATCAATCGGGCGTTCCAGTTTCAGGATCTCCTCGGTGATACGCTTGGCCTCCGAGTCAATCAGCTTGCACCGCTCAAGGGCAGGGGCCTTGATTTCCTTCCTCATCGCCTCAAGGGACGTTCTGAGGGTTACGCATTCCCGCCGGTCTTTCTTGGCTGAGGCCATGCCCTTGGTGGTAGCTACGTCGTAGACCACGCCTGCCATGCGCGAACGGAGTTCCTGTAAGCCTGCTTCTGTCTGTGAATATTCTTGGATTGCTGCCATTTCCTACACCTCCCCTTCATCCACCGCGCAAACATGCGGCAACACGTCAATCATCGCCCTTGTCCCGCTGACCTCAATCATGCGGAACCGCAACTTTTCCCCGCATTCCGCGCACTGGATATCGTATTCGACCTCTACCGTGTTGCGGAATTTGTGACGGTCGTTCCATGCGTCCTTTCCACTGCCGTGATGGTTCGCCTTGCATGCGGCTACGCCTTCCAATGAACTATAGAATTTCCCGCAAGAGCATTCGTGGACTTCCGTAATTATCTTCTCTGCCGCGTTCATCTTGACTCCTCCCCGGACAATCTGATAAATTGCCCGTGATTGGTTTTCCTTGCCCCTCATTGCCAGACGGCTGAGGGGATTTTTTATATCGCCAGGTCGTAATCTTCCCCACCACTTTTCAGTTCGCTCAGTACCCTCCTCTCAATCTCCCTCAGGCTTTCCGTGCTCATCAGGTCAAGGATGTTCACGCCTTGGACGGTCGCCTTCGTAACATCCACCTCCGGCCCTTCGTCCGGCTCTTCCGGGACGCCCATACTGTCGCGTTTGCCCCTGTAGCCCGGATAGAAGTCAAACTCGACTTCCATTTTTACGCCACCGATCTCAACCATCATTGCGCTCATCGCTTTCCTCCTCTCATTGCGTCCCTAGGCCGCTCTACCCAAAATCCGCACACCATGCAGCGTGCGGCCATCGGATACCAGTTGTCCTTGTAAAGACTCTTTCCGCATTTCGGACACTTCACTGTTCGCCCCTCCTTAGGTCCACCGCCCGCCTTGCGGCGGCTTCTGTTTTCGTCTGAACGTAATCCCCGTATCCGAAGACTGCCGTCCATAGATGTTCTATGTAAGACTGGAATATTAATGCGCCTTTGTATTCAATCATTTCCCCCTCCAGTTGCCTTCAACTCGCTTGTCAAGAATCCGGTCGGCCAGGTCGATATGCTGCTCTCTCTCAAGCGGCGAATGGTCCAGCCTGCTAATCACTTCCGCCCGCCGCTCTGGTGTCAGTTCATGGGCCGCATGGCTGCCATCGAGGGCAGAAGCGCATGTCTGGGCCAGCAATATGAGCAGCGTGCCGAGGATTGCGAGTTGAATTCCGGCGATGATGGACTTCCGCGCTTCACTCTTAATGGTCCTTCTCTCCCTCATCTCAGAACCTCCCGGCGTCTTTCATTCGACGCTCGAAATCTCCCCGTTGACGGCTGTTATCCGGTTGTTTATGCGGGCCAGCTCGATTGCTATCCGGTTCTGTTGCTCCTTCAGCATCTCCAGCAGCCACAGGCGGTCCATGACCTTCAGGAACAGTTGCACCCACTTCGCGCCCCGTTGGCCGTTGTGGAGAACTTTGGCCCTGCTGCAAATCTTCTCCGCCTGGGGAATCAGCGCCGTTCTCCGGCGGGCATATTCTTCATTCGTCATTACAGGCTTCTTCTTCATTCCTTCTCCTTTGTGGTTCAGTTTTTTTCGCCCCTGGCTCTCGCCTTCGCTCTCGCCAGAACCGCCTTGCTATTTGCCTTCCGCTCTTCACGGCTCATCTTCGCCAGTTGTTGAGACTGGAGAGCGACGACCGGCTGAACGAAAATGGACAGGAGGCGGTTCTGCTCTTCTAACAACTGGATTATTTTTTCTTCGTTCGTCATGTCGGCACGTTCTGTCGGTCCTTCATCTCACACTGCCCGACCAAGCCCATGACAAACATGATTCCCAGGAAAGCCACTACCGCGAAATATGGCGCTGTCTCTTTCATGTTGGCTCCCCGTCGCAAACATCAGCCGCAAGCCTGCGCTCGTATTCGTCACGCTCCCAACTGTCACGCCCGGCTGCTACTATCAAACACATGACCACTACGCCCATAATCCCACCAACAAAGCATCCTGCTAAAAACCACCACATAAGCCCCCCCTTACCTGTGCCCGTAGTGATACATCCAGCGCCCGACTCCCCGCGAATTCCACCGTTTCAAGCTGCGCTTCCATCGTATTTTCATCGCTTATTCTCCCCCCAGTAGTATTGAGGTTTGAATCCGCAATCGCGGATCCGCTCGGGAGGAGTGATGTTGATGTTCTGGATCTCCTCCGGTGAAAGTTTACGGCCAGGGTCAGGCTGAAACCCGGCGGCGGTCATTGATACCTGATTGAGCACCCTGATGTGCTCAAGCTCCTTCCTTTTGATGCGGTTCGCCCAGCTGCTCATTTCGCCCTCCGGCTCTTCCGCTCCGCACTCTCCGCAAGGTTCTGCCGCGCAAGGCTGCGCACTTTGACTTTCGTCTGCACTGTCGGCGGCGGGGCGGTCTGCTCGACTAAGGTTTTCAGCATGGATTCGATGTTTTGCCGGCGTTGCTCGATGTTCATGGTTCTGCCCTCATGCCGCCAGTTGTGCCGCGCTTCCAGCCTTCGCCTTGACTTGCTTCTTATTGGTTTGCGCTTCCACTTGTTCGGCCATTTCAAAAATCGGCGTCAGTTCCGACAGGTCTTTGTATCTCCGCTGCAAAGATTTGAGCGCCACGAATGCCTGATCCAGCATCGCCTGGTGTAGTTTCGGGCTTGCCATGACAGCCTCAATGGGTCGATACCCTCCATTTTTGCGGTCTGGTAATA
>JAJBAV010000064.1 GCA_020532085.1 Candidatus Cloacimonadota bacterium
CAAGATGAAAACAATGCAATTGGTCGCTTGGCCTTACATAGATTGTGAGTAACGAGGGATATCAGATGCCCTCAAACAACCAGATAAACAATGAGTTGGAATTTACACCAACATTTGGGACTCAACAGTCGAACCACAACAAGCACTACCAATTACATCCCATGTAAGTGGTAAAGTGAAAATGGTTTTGATACACCCAACTGAGGAGATTGTGTATGATTTTCTGAGAGAAGATACTTTCAGAGGCGTTACTGATATCACAGATCTCGTTAAGGAGCTTCAGAATAACTACGATCTTGTTTATGTTTCTATTTCTGATATAGGGTATGGTCAAAAACTCAGTATCTATAACATGAAAAAGTCCGCCCGGTTATCTGCAGGTAACGGGTCGGTTGAATGTGCTGACTTCTATGATGTTGAGATTTCATCAACTGGGCATGACCGTACCCCATTTTATAGACCAGTTTGTAATGGGCAACTTTCTTTGACATTGTAGGCATCAATAAACTCGTAGGGAGCCATAAAATTCAGAGACCTGTGAGGTCGTTCTTCATTGTAGTGGCCAGCCCAATTCATAATTACTTCCTTTGCTTCAACTAAATTAAGGAATATGTGCCTGTCAAGACATTCCTTCCTCATTTTACCGTTAAAACTCTCGATAAAGCCATTCTGTGTCGGCTTTCCCTTGGCTATGAATCCTAACTGTACTCCTGTTTCATCAGCCCACTTGAGCATTACCTTGCTGGTGAATTCAGGACCATTGTCGCATTTGATCGCTTTGGGAAGACTTCGTTGTTCCGCAAGCTGATTAAGCTCTCTGACCAGTCTGCTTCCCTGTATTGAACTGTCGATTATATGGAGGACACTCTCCTTACTGAAGGTGTCGATAAGGTTGAAGACTCTGAACTTTCTGCCATTCTCCAGGGTGTCGGACATGAAGTCCATTGCCCATACCTGGTTGGGTGCTGTTGCTTTTTCCAAAGGCACCGGCGCTCTTTTGATATACTTCTTGGGACGTCTGGACAACTGAAGTCCGGCGGCTTTGTAGATCCTCTCAACCCGCTTATGATTGACTTTACCAAACTTCCTTCTTACTAAGACTACTAATCTTGGCAAGCCATAGCTTTGAGACCTCGGAGCGACTACTTTCTCACGCAAATACTTCTCAATGGCGACATTTTCCTGCTTGAGTCTCACCTGGTATCGAAGAGTATTCCGGTTTAATCCGATTATCCGACAGGCATGCCGTTCACTTAGTCCGTGAGTCATAATCACCCCGACAGCTTCACGTCTATGCCGGGGCTCTACCATTTTTTTGATAGTACATCCTTGAGGGCTTCTATCTCCAAGCATCTTTCCGCCAGGAGCTTCTTAAGCTTTGAATTCTCCAACTCTAAATCCTTAAGCTTCTGGATCTGGTTGTTTTCCATACCACCGTATTTGCTCTTCCAAAGGTAGAAAGTGTTTCTGGCTATGCCATACTTCCTGATGATCTCGGTGACTTCAGTACCTGCTTCGTGTTCTTTCAGTATCTTGATGATCTGTGCTGGGGTAAATCGTTTACCTTTCATTATTCCTGCTTCTTTTCTTATTGCCTCAGTACAAGTTAACACTTGAGAGCGAGCGAACAAGTGTTAACTTGTACTGAGGGTGCGTTCGAGTAAATAAGTCCATTTGATACTGGTGCAGTTTTCGGGGGTACGGTCAAGCGACCTACCCATTAACCAGTTATAATCAGATAATGTTTACCCAGCTTCTGCGATGCTCCAATCCTATGATGAATTGGTCGAATGATATCCAGGCACTGTGTAACTTGGGAAAGAATCAACATTTCTACCTCAAGTCCACAGGTTTTCATTTGCAAAAAGGTTGAAACTGGATTTGCAAAAACGGTGATACCAGATTTGCAAAAAGGTTGATACTGAATTTGCAAAAAGGTTGAAATCGATTTGCAAAAAGGGTGATACTGGGGTCTCACTAAAACCGGCGATTTGCAACGAAAGTGATACTATTTGCAATTTCACTTGATACTCTATACCTATTTGATGAAGGCGATCTTCCGGGTGAGGCTGGTGCCGCCGCTCTCCAGACGGAGAAAATAGATACCCGCGGCGCAGGAAGAACCGCGGACGTCGCGGCCGTCCCAGAGTTTTTGGAAAGTTCCGCGTGCGGTGTTTTCGGCGAAGAGTTCGCGCACGAGCTGGCCTCTGGAGTTGAAGACCCGTAGGCTGGCAGGTCCCGTGGCCATCACCGAGAAGCTCACCAAAGTCTTTTCCGAAAAGGGATTGGGGAAACTGGCCAGGCTGAGGTCCACCGGCGGAACTTCGGAGCCGGGCTGCGAACCCAGGCTGAGCGAGGTGAGCAGGGTTTCGCTTTCCAGGTACACTTCGTGGTGGCCGGGTTCATAGACGGCGGCGAGTTTGATCTGGTACCAGAGGTTGGGATCGAGGTCCCAGATCCAAACGGAGCGGTTCTGCGCGGGTAATTCTTTTACGCTCCATTGGGAGGCGGGGGCGTCCCAGGGCTTGCATTTAAGCTCAAAGTGGTGGGGATCGGTGTAGGAATGCCAGTCCAATCGCGCCACCTGGCCGTCAACAACTTGGAAATCAGTCAGATAGGGAATACAGGTGAGTCCGCTGGTGGGGCCTATCTCCAGGCCGCCGGCGATGAAATCCTCGATGAACTGGCTTTGGGCGCGCAGATCGTCTAGCCCGGCGCCCACGAAATAGACGCTGTAATAGCTGAGGCTGTCGCCTGGGGCGAGATGCAGCCTGCCGTTCGGATCCGGGTCAGCGGAAGTGGGCTGGGCCCCGCAGAGGCAGTTCAGAAACCGGGTGTCGCCCCACATCGGTTCCTCGGTAAGCTCGTCGCCGTCGGAGTGCAGAGGGTAACAATAGGCCGGATCAATGCTGCGTCCGGTCAGCAGCCAGTATTTTTCATTGGCAGTGGGATGCGGCGCGTAGTTCAGGGAGCGGGCGTCGCTGTCGTTGGGAGAAAAATTCAGCCGCCAGGCCCAGCACGACCTGCCGGCCTCAAAACCGGGCAGGATCAGCTTGTTTCCCAGCCAGTTGGGGCTGAGCCCGCCGTCGCCGTCATTGTCGCGCGAGTAGGCGAAATCATATCCAGAATCGCATCCGCTGAGGTCGTCGTTCATTCCGAATTCGGTTTGCCCGGCGGGGTAAATATCCGCGTCGGCGAATTCGCCCAGGGCAAGGTCAAAGATGCTGTCCTGAACGCTGGTGTTGTAGATAGTGTTCTGGCAGACCAGCATGCGGTCGAGGTTTTGCAGGTTCCAGGCGTAGGATTCCCTTTTTACGGCTATCCCCAGGGGATAATGCTGGTTGTATTGGCGGAAGGTGCCAAGGTCGCGCTGTCCGCTTGTTCCCAGTGGACAGAAGTCGTAGAAGAAGCCGCTGAGGGTCTCGAAGCCCGGGGTGGCAAAGTTGGCTGGCTGAGGCTGGCTGAAGCAATAGGTCCCCAGGGGATCCGGCCAGGCGAAATCCCGGGGCGCGGGGAAGCCCAGAATGCTCTTCAGAACGATGTCCTGGGCATTGTATTCCGGGTATATGTCCGCGCTCGCGGCGAGGGGATTGTAGGCTGGCAGCAGTTCCAGGACGTCCCCGTAATAGCCGCCGTATCCGGCAATGATGTCGCAGCCGACGCTGCTGAGGGTGTCCACCACCGCTTTAAGGCCGGGATGCCAGTTTGGAGCGCCTTCGAAGGTGGTGCCGCTGCTGTCGGCGGAGGGATTCTGCGCCAGCCAGTAGAGCTTGCGGCCCTCCGCGTCGCGGCGCTGTAGTTTGCCTCCGATCCAGATGGAGCCTATGCTCAGCAGTTTATCCCCGCTTAGCGTGGCATAGCTCAGATCTCCGCAGTAGCCATAGTTGTTCACTTCCAGCCTGAGGCTGCCGGCGCTGTGCGTTTCGGGGTGAAGCATTTTGGATCCCGGCAAAAAATGAGGCGGCAGGGCGGCCATGACTCCGCAAACCAGCAACAGGATGGACACAAATGAGCGTTTCATGGGCGCCTCCCCCAGAGCGCATCATGATCCAACAAACGATTCAGAACCACATCCAAAGCGGGTTCCACGTCCTCCGGCTCCAGATAGGAAAGCGGGATTCCGAACACGAACAGCCGCTCGTGCTGATAGCCCGCGTGCTTGGAAGAGTAGAAATCATACTGCTCCTGCGTGGGTGGCTGGACCGGATGGTCAACCGGTTTGCAGCCGAACGCGTGGTAAAAGCTGGCGGCCAGGTCCGGATCGAACCAGGTGACCGGCCCGAGGCCCTCGCGGGCCCGCACCAGCGGATTGAAGGCGTCCTCGATCATCAGGTCCATGTCGAATTGGTTGTTTTGGGCTTCCGACCTCACAAAGAAGGCGTTACTGACCCAGGACTGGGACAGCGCGCCAAAATCCGTGCCGCTGTCGATCCCGAAGCGAGCGGACACAAAGCTGTGGGCGCTGGTCCGCAGGTCTTCGAGCGCGTTGTTGAGGTTGGCCCCGGCGCTCAGGACCACGGCACCCCCGGCGTCCAGGTAGATCTCCAGCGGATCGACATTCTGCCAGAGATTGATATTGCTGCTGGGATTGTCCGAATGCCAGACAACTGCCAGATAGTTTTGCATCAGGACTGGCGAAACGGTGAGGGATGATCCCGTCTCCGTCTGCGCGTCCGTGTGGCCCAGCGGGCCCCAACTGATGGGAAGAACACTGGTGTAGAAACTGTCAATATAGCTTTCAGGCGCCGTCGAAGGATTGTGGCGGGTGTCATCCACGATCAGCAGTCCGCTGCGGTTTTCCCGGGGCACAAAGGGTGTTAGATTAATCGTCACGTTCGCCGGATCGCTGATCGCGCCTTGCAGATCGACCGCGCAGACCTCGAAAACATGCTCTCCGTCCGCCAATCCGCTCAAAACGCAACGCCGGGAATCCGCCTGGAGATTGGGCACGCGCAGCCAGGTTTTGCCGTGATGGGTGATCTGCTGGGTCTGGATGAACTGGGCCAAAGCGGGGAAGGGAGCGCCGTCCAGCCGCAGGTCGAACTGCGCCACCAGGCTATGGTAATTCTGCTCCGTGCCGGCGTCCAGGCAGATATTGTATTCCGGGTCGAAGGGATCGCCGCTGGGAAAAAATGTCCCCTCCATGCCAGGCCAGGGCGGAATGGAGGTTCCATACTGCCCCAGATAGCCCCACTGCAGATGCAGCCTGAGGTCCGGGGAGTTGATCGCCTCCCAGCCAGTATCCGTCTGCCAGAGGTTTCTGTTTTTGCGCTCACCAGCCGGTGGGATCAGGTCATGGTAGTAGAGTTCCTCCCTCGGATTTACACTATAGTGGTGCTGTCCCAAAGCCACGAGGGTTTTGGCATAGATCAGGGCCTTGGGCTTGAAATTGCCCTGAACCTTGAAATGAACGCTGTTTGGCGTGGCTTGCTCGATCCCCTGGCGGCTCACGAGATAGCACTCAAACTGGGTGTATTCTCCGGAGGCGTTTTCCGCCAAAGCTGGATCGGTGGCTGCGTTCAGCCGCACCCGGCGCAGGTCCGCCATCTCCAGGGAACTGTGCCATTCTCCTACCGAGATCACCTCCAGGTCCTCATCCAAAATGTTCAGCCGGAACTTGAAGTGGTCCGCGTAAAGGCCGTCCACATAGATGTCGCCGACCACCTCGCGCAGGGCGAATTCTATCCCGCTTCCCGTCACGTCTCCGGGCTCGATGCCGGAATTGATCAGGCTGCCCAACAGGCGGCCGCTCTTGAAGCCGGAGCTGTATGTCTCTATCTTATCATCGCTTGACTTCACCCGCAGCCCGGCTTTTATAACCAGGTCGCCGATCTTCCCCCCGCTGGAAACGAAGTCGAAACTGAGGCTGCTTTGGGTGGTCCAGATCGTTCGGTGCGGTCCTGCCTCCGCTAGAGGAATCCCGGGGTCCGCTCCGGGCGCGCGGAACCACAGCCAGCCTTCGGGATCGGCAAACCAGCCCGGCGGCAGTTCGCCGCTCAAAGTCTCTATCCGCCAGGCGAAGAGAGCGTCTTCCGGCTTCTCCGGACCCGCGGAAAGGCCCTGCCGGTAGATATATTCGTCCCCCGCCCGGGGCAGCTTGTCCTCCGAAAAAACCAGCATCCCGGCCGTGGACTGGGGCGCGGTGAGCCCTTCCCTGCCGCAGGAAATGAGCAACACCAGCAACGCCAGGCCCCAAAAAGATATCAGCAGTTTTTTCATGGGCAACTCCCGCCAGCTTATCTTATTTATTAACCAAGGAACACAATATCATTTTCTCCTTGCATCTGTCAAGCATTATCTTAATTCCCCCGCAGTAGTTCAGTAGATTTAAGACCTTTGCGTAATACCAAAGTGTCCAGCTTTCCAGGATCTACTTTGTAGTTATCCACAATTTTTCCAGAATTTCCCAACATGAACCCTGAAAAAGCTCAGTTATCCACATATTTTGCCCTCATTCCATCCCGTTTCCCTCATTTTCA
>JAJBAV010000065.1 GCA_020532085.1 Candidatus Cloacimonadota bacterium
TAAAGGACGGCTGTTTGATGGGCTTTGCCGGATACGACCAGAGAACGGAAAAGCCAATACTGCTGGACATTGAACTGTGCACCGGTTTTATTGACCGCAAAGGTAACGAAATTTGGGAGCATGACACAGTGCGCCACGCCGGGATCACTATTTACTCTGTCGTTTGGGACGACGAAAAAGGGTGTTGGTCTCTTGAGGACGACAATTCTTGTACGCCATTAGCTCCTCTGGTAAACGACTTGGAACTTTGTTGATGCCTAACGCTTGAATTAACCGGAGAGTGAAGGAGCGAAGCGGATGAACGAATCCGAGTTGAATGACTTGTTATCGTGCCCCTTTTGCGGGATGCCTGCGGTTGGACCGGAGCTGGAAAACCCCGGCAAGGGCCGACCGAATTGGAAAATACGGTGTAACCAGTACTGCGTGTCCATGCGACGCGGGTCGAAGAATGAGGTTGTGGCTGACTGGAACACACGGGCACGATAACGACTAGCTGACCGACGTGTTTCCGCGTCCACTCAAGCGCCTTGTTGGGCGTAAAGGAGTAAATTATGCAACTCTCAGAAACACAAGAACTCACGATGAAAATGGCAAAGGTCGGTTATGAAAGCTATGCAGCTTATACCGGAAATAAATCTGCTGTTACCGGCGATGACCTGCCAAAATGGGAGCAACTACCAGGAGGGGTGATTAATGCCTGGTTTGCTGCCGCTGACGGAATGACAAAATTCCTTGCGTCTGTTGCCCCCGTGGAGGTGGTAGATGGGGAATAAATATGAGGTGTCTGAGTGGTATGAGGATAAGACTGATGGCCGTGGGTTGGCCTACCATTCACAGTGCCAAACCGAGTGGCTGTGTGTTGCATTGTGGTGCATGTGGAAGCTCAAACGAGATGGCGCAAAGTGCGTAAAACTCGAATGGCGTTAGTCAGCTCAACCACGAGGACACCAAGGCAAAGCGACCGAAGGAAAACGACTATGTGATCTGCGACTGCCCAAAATGCAACGGTAAATCGATTGACCCGAGCGTTTGGATGCGGCACAACGGACATGTGCAGGGGGATGTCTCGTGGATGGCGAAGGACTTGTTCGCTCTTAAGGAAATTTGGGGGCGGGGGGAGCGGTTGGTGGACTTGGTGAGAGACAAGGAGGCCCCATGATCGCGGTATCCGCTCACGCCCGGGAGCGCTTCTGCGAGCGCACCGGCTGCAAGTCGCTGCACCGCGCCGAGAGCACGCTGAAAAAGCTGCTCAGAGATGCCAAGCGCACTCGCCGCATAGCCAACGTGCAGGCGATCCTTAACAGCGGGTTTGCTTACGCCGACAGCGAATACTATTTTAACAGCGGCTGGGTGATGGTGGTCAAGGATGGCGTCATTATCACGGCCTATCAGGCCAGCCCCCGCAAGTTCGTATAGAAGAGAAGGAGTATTTAATGGAGTTCCCTGCAGCCCTTGGCTTCGATGTGGAGACCGTCGGAGATATTCAAGAGTACGCCCTGCAGCCATGTCGGATGCTGCAAGGCAAGGCACACATCAGCGCCGCCAGTTTTGCCACGCTGGAGAAGACCTCCGGCAGCCTGAACCCGACTACCGAGTTGATGCGTGGTATGTTTCGCCGTGCTATTGACAAGCAGATGTACGTGGTGGGGTGGAATGCGGCATTCGACGCCGCCTGGGCCATCGCCGCAGGGCTGGAGGATGAAGTCATGCAAGTCAAGTGGCTGGATGCCATGCTACTGTGGCGCCATGCCGTGGTGGAGCCGGAAGGTGACGACATCCCCCGCACCCATCGCAAGTCCTACGCCCTGGCGGCCGCCCTCAAGGAATTCGCCCCCGAGCACGCAGGGTTCAAGGATTTCGAGGATTTTCAGTCCGAGGACGCCGATGACCTGCGGCTGCTGCTGCACCGCAACCAGCAGGACGCCTTGTGGACAGTCCGGTTGGCTAAACGGTTCTGGGACATGCTGACCGACGAGCAACAAAGAGCAGCACTGATCGAGGCCCGCTGCATCCCGCTGTGTGCATGGACCAAGGTGCACGGCATCGTCGGAGGGAAGCAGGCCGCGAAAGAGCTCAGCAAGACTCTGCAAGAAGACGCCAAGCGCATCCAGGCCGAACTGCTGGCAGCAGCACCGGAAGCCGAGGGGATTAACCTCGGCAGTGTCAAGCAACTGCAGACCTTGCTGTACGATACATGGGGATTGCCTGCGGAGAGGTTTTCCAAAAAGACCAACCTGCCTTCGACCGACAAGTACGCTCTGTTCGACCTAGCGGTGCTGGACCCTCGGGCTAAACTGATCAAGGAGCTGCGCGAGGCCAAGAACAATCGCACCAAGTACGCACAAGGCACACTCAAAAGCCTGGAGTACAACGGAGACGGGCGAGTTAGGCCTCAAGTGAAGATCTTTAGCACGTACTCTTCAAGAATGACTTATGGAAGTTCTGACTCCGCCGAGATCGCTGTAGAAAAGCAGGGAGCCAAGAAGGAGAGCTTGTGGCTCTATCACCCCGAGTCGGAGGCCTTCCTGGTCATGGCCTACAAGGACTTTTGTAGAGAGGTCTCCAAGTCAGCGGATGCAGGCTTGTGCGTTGAGGTAGGCCTCGCCAAGACAGGTTCAGTGGCGGAGCTGCGGAGACTCCTAAAAGAAAACCTTGGGTGGGATAAGGCTCGCATCAACTTGACCACGCAGGGGGTAGGTCAACAATCTATCCCGAGAGACGTAAAAGTAGAAAGCAAGAAAGTCAAGGTTCCTGTAGGTGTTGCGCTTCATCAGTGGAAAAGGGGCAAAGAGTATCGACGGCTGATTCAAGCTCCGGACGGATTCACTCTGTGTGAACTCGACTTCGCCGGCCAAGAGTTTCGCTGGATGGCTGTGGCCTCCGAAGATGAGACCATGCTGGCTCTGTGTGCACCAGGAGAGGACGCGCACAGTTACATGGGAGCACAGATCGCACAGTGCGACTACAAGGAGCTGGTGCGGTTGGTACATGCTGAGGATGCTGATGCGCAAGCTAGAAGAAAATTAGGAAAATTTTCCAATCTATCCTTCCAATATCGCATAGGTGTCGAGTCCGCCACAACGAAGGCACGGGTTGACTATGAAATGCCACTGACCAAAACTTTCGTCGGTCAAATCCTTGCTACCTACAAGGCTGCTTACACTGGCGTGCCTCAATACTGGACCCGGCAGATCCTCAAATGCAAGCAACTCGGCTACGCTGAGACCTTCGCAGGGCGCAGGGTGCAGCTCAAAGGCAACTGGGCAGGCCGGGAAGCGTGGCCTCTTGAGAGCACCGCCATTAACTACCCTATCCAAGGCACAGGCGGTGACCAGAAATACCTGGCGCTGGCGGTTTTGCGTAACATCCTCCCAAAATATGGTGCCTACTTCTATTACGAGTTACACGACGGTATTTTCACCATTGTACCCAACGCTGTGGTTCAGCCGTTTTACATCGAGGCAAAGAATGCCCTGAGCAACCTGCCCTACAAGAAGGCTTGGGGCGTAGACCTGCCAATAAAGTTCCCTGTAGATGGTAAAGTCGGCCCGACGTGGGGCGATTTAAAAGAGCCAGACTGGTAAGATTCCCCTTGACAAAACCTGTCAACTGACTTACATTATACATCGTGAGCATGGCCGCTCCTCTGGCTGGGGAGCTTTACGGAGCGGCGTTTTTTAAGGAGACCCCTATGGCACAAACTGTTGTGAAATGCTTTATTTATACATGGGACGAACTGCTGGCCGCCGCCGAGCGCCGCGAGTGTGTGACGGATCTGCAGGGGCACATCCTGTGCTCCCGTGACCGTGTGTTTGAAACGCGCAAGGCCCGCGACTATTACCAGGTATCGGTCGCTCAGGCCATCGCCCGAGGGTGCGAGGTGCCGGACGCCGTGCGGGCAGAGTACGAGCAGCGCATCTTGGCCAACGGCCTTGACCCCGACCACGCACGGTTCGCCGCCTGGGCGCCGGCTGGCATGTCCAAGGAGGACTTTTTGAAACAGGATACCAAGGTTGTATCGCTTTGCGACAAACGTCTCATCACCGACACAAGGCCCAAGAACGCCAAGGGCAAACCGTTTTCGTGGTCGTACACCGCATTATCGGCGTTCGAGAAATGTCCGGCGTCCTACGCTGCCGAGCGCTTCTACTGCACCGCCCCTTTTCAGGAGACCGAGGCGATTGTTTTCGGCAACCGTGTCCATTCTGCTTGCGAGCAATTCATCAAAGGCGAAGATGTATCAGAGCCAGATCTGATCGTCAAGGTTGCACCCTACCTCAACAACATCGTCGCGCAGCGCGATAAAGGCGCCGATGTCTCTGCTGAGATGGAATTGGCGCTGAACACCAACCTGGAACCAGTAAGCTGGTTCGCCAAAGACGCATGGTTTCGCGGTAAGTTCGACGTTATCATCGAGAGAGACGACCGCCTCAGTTATTTCGACTGGAAAACCGGCAAAAAGGTACGCGACGACCAGGACCAGCTCAAAATCTGCTGTGCCATGCTATCCGTGGTCAAGCCACACATCACCGAGTTCAATCCAAAACTGATCTGGACACAACACCAAACCGTTACAGGCATACAGGGCGGAAGCATGGACAAGAGAGCTGCAGTGGCTGTGCTTGAGGACACACTGGCCCGCGTAGACCGGATGCAGAAGGCCTGGCAGTCCGAGACCTTCCAGGCCCGCAGCGGCCCGTTGTGCCCGTGGTGCAGCCAGTACCAAACCTGTGCGTATGCGCGAAGGAGATAATACAATGAGCCGAAATACATTTAACGAGCAAGAACGCGAGTACAATCGCCGCCAGGATCAGATCGAGACCGCCAAGCGCGAGAGCGATGAGGCGTCACGTCAGAAGGTCTTGGTACTGTATCACAACGACGCCGACGGCTTTGGTGCTGCCTACGCCCTCTGGACCAAGTACGGCGACGCAGCTGTTTACATTCCGGTGCAGTACGGCCAGCCCGTGCCGGATATTCCCGAAAGGATTGAGAAGATCTACATTGTGGACTTTTCCTATGACTGTGAAACGCTCTTGGACCTTTCAGGCGAGTACGAGCTGCTTGTCATCGACCACCACAAGACCGCCGAAGCCGATCTCGCGGGTCTTCCTTTCTGCATCTTCGACACCACCAAGGCAGGCTGCGTTCTGACTTGGGAATACCTCTATCCCGAAGACACCACCGCACCGCTCCTGCTGCAATACGTTGCGGACCGCGACCTCTGGAAGTGGGCACTTCCGGATTCGGAAGCCTTCAATCTGTTCATCGCCACCCTGCCGTTCGACTTCCATACCTGGGACACCTACGCACTCAACGCCGGGCATTTTCAGGACACCGCCTTTTTCTCCGGCTCCGCCATCAAGTCCTTCCGTGACAGGCAGATCGAAAGCACCCTCCGGAATGCGCGCATGATGCTGCTGGCAGGCTATGAGGTGCCGATCGTCAACTGCTCCGCCAACATCTCCGAGGTCGGTAATGAGCTATGCAAGGTGTACCCCGGTGCCCCTTTCTCCGTCTCTTATTGCGACCGCAAGGAGGGCGTGCGCTCCTACTCGCTGAGGTCGATCGGCGAGTTCGATGTCTCCAAGATCGCCAAGCTGTTCGGCGGAGGCGGCCATAAAAACGCTGCCGGATTCACGAAAGAGATCGAGTGGCTGGAAATCAGCCACCCTGATTTTGACACGGCGTTCGATGAGCACGCCAGATGATAAGACCACTCGCCGACAAAGACGCCATGTTCGGCCTGTCGTACTGCCTGGCCGACATGGTGGAGCGTGCCGCCCAGGTGTTCGATGCGATGGATGAGAGGTTGCGCAATGGCTAAAACTCCGGAAGGGGTGGTCAAGGATCTCGTGATCCGCTGCCTCGAAAACCACGGTGTCTTCCCCGCCAAGAAAGCCGGGGCGTTCCCAGAGAGCGCGTCAGGTTGGTTTTATATGCCCGTCCAACATATGTCAGTCAAAGGTATTCCGGATTTCATCGGCACCTACAAGACGCTGTTCTTCGCTATCGAAACCAAAGCCCCCGGCAAGAAGCCGACCGGCTTTCAGGCCCTGCAGA
>JAJBAV010000066.1 GCA_020532085.1 Candidatus Cloacimonadota bacterium
GCCGGAGGGGACCCTCCTTGACAACCTCGAGAGGAAGTTGACGGAACACGGCGTGATTATGCGACCGATGTCGCCGCAGCAGATCCTGGATTCAATGGACGGGGAGATAAAAGGTGGGCTGCCCGATCTCATAGCAAAGATAATAACCCTCATCAAATGCAGGAGCGGGACGGTAGATGGCGCTCTATCGGGTACCACGCTGAAGTGGGGCGACAGGACTTTGCTGGCTATCGTGAAGCCGGTCTTCCAAGCTTACGAGAATGCGTTGGCACAAAGAGGGGAGATTGATTTCAACGATATGATCAACAAAGCGGCTCTGGAAGTACGGAACGGAAGGTATCCCAACCCCTACAGGTACGTTATTGTGGATGAATATCAGGATATTTCCGCATCCAGGTTCAACCTTCTAAGCAGTCTGAGAGAGGATCGGGATTACAGATTGTTCTGCGTCGGCGACGATTGGCAGAGCATATACGGGTTCAACGGGAGCGATATCGGCTTCACGTTCGATTTTATGAAATATTGGGGACCGACCGACGTCTGCAGGATCGAGAGGACATACCGCTTCCCCAGGGGGACCGCCGAGATAAGCGGCGAGTTCATCATGCGAAACCCGAAACAGATGAGGAAAGACATCCTTTCGGACATCGAGGGCGACGAGGTCCCGATGGAGGTTGTCATCGAAAAAACCGAAAGGGACGCCATGGGCACGATGTGCCACATGCTCGATTCCTTTCCGGACGGGTCCACCGTGTTCATGATAGGACGTTACACTTTCGACATCGACAGATTGCGGAACATAGAGCGTTTCACATCCTTTTATGATAAAACGACAGGGATGATCCGTATGGTCTACAATGGCAGGGAGGACCTCAAGATCAATTTCATAACGGCCCACAAGTCCAAGGGGCTGCAGGCCGACTACGTGTTCATAATCAACAATCTTGACGACCACAAGGGGTTCCCCTGCAAGATTGCGGACGAAGGCATCGTCGGATCGTTGACAGGCGGAGGAGAATCTTTCCCGTTCGCCGAGGAGCGGAGGCTTTTCTACGTCGCCATGACGCGCGCCAAACGTAAAACCATCATCCTGGCGGAAGAAGCCAGGGCGTCAGAGTTCGTCAACGAGCTGGAACATCGTTACGGCGACAGGCTGTCAGATAAAACGAAGATATGTCCGATGTGCGGCGGACGTCTCGTGAAAAGGAGCGGGCAGTACGGCGAGTTCTACGGCTGTTCCAATTTTCCTTCCAAGGGCTGCAGATTCAAGAAGAAGATCTGACGGCTTTTCAAAATTAAGACATCTGGCTAATTCTTGGTTCAGCGGTCTTTATCGCCCTCGGGATGCGGGTCCGATGCGATTTCGACGTCTTTGCCGGTCCTCCGTTCGTCCCGTGCTTTTTTATTATCCGCGATCCGCCGGACATCCGGCCCCAGCAGGCCGGTCACGGCCTTGAAGGTGAGTATCGCTCCGATGGCAAGCAGAGGCATCCCCACGGAATAGTAGACCAAGGACTCGGGCAGGAACGGGTAGATGGAGAATGCCAGGAAGACAAGGAAGGCAATGGAAGCCATAGTCAAATTCTTCTCCTTGTATCCTGAGACGGCTGCGAAAAGCATCACGATCCCCAGCAGGACGTCGAGCTCCTCCACGCCCCCGAGGTCCAATGCCAGCGCGGATACGGAGAACGTCAGTGTGGACGATCCGAACATCAACGACATCATGCCGGAGGTTATCTTGCCGGCGGTGAGGCCGAGCGCCGCGTAATAGAGGATTATCAACGACATGATCGCCTTGGCGATGTCGTACGGGGTGCTGGACATTACCACGAAGTCCAGGGCCGCGTTCAGGTAGAACGCCCCGACCATGAAGGACAGCAGCCCCATGACGACGAAACCTCCCGTTCCCACAGCCGAATTGGCGGCGGAGGCCTTCTCGTCCTCCTGCCATGGGTACGTTTCCTTGTCGGATACGACGGTGTACCACGCAGAAAATCCGTAAAGAAGCGATGCGACTGCCGATATCAGGCATGCTGCGCCGATCCATCCGAAGGAAAGGCCCCCGATCAGCGAATATGTCATCGCCCCTACGGCCATCACGCCGGTGCCGATGGCCAGCAGGCCGTCCCCACGGAGGGCGAAAGATGCCGCGGGAAGCAGAAGGAACGCACCGACCATCAGGTCAAGCGACGAGATGTCGCCGCCGCCCAGCAGGGCGGACGCGGAGAACACGACCGTGCTGGTCCCCGACAAAATGAGCGCCAGCCCCTCGGGTATGGCACGTTTTGAAAGGATGTACAGGCCTATTATGAGGACGAAGGACATCATTATGAGCTTGGCCATGTCGTACGTCATCGGGTCTGACAGACGGGCGTCCGTCTGGAAACTTATGTAATAGACGCCCACGACGAAGTTTACGAGACCGTAAAGCACCATGCCAGCGACTATCGCCCCGATGTTGTCCCGTGCGTGATACGGCCGCGGAACGAATTTCCAGTTCATTCTATGATCCTCTCTGCTTCGTCTGAAAAAGACACGGCCGTTCGGTATCGCCAGTATCGTAATTAATCGTTGCGAAATTATGCGTTTTCCTTAAGTGCCGTGAACTCGGCTATGCAGGTGCATCTCTTCGGTGGCGACGGACGAAGCCCTAAGGCCGCATCTTATCAGATGTAGAAGTAGTAGGCGTTCAGAAGATGGTCCTCTTCATACTTCTGCGCCAGCGTATGCAGCGTGTTCTTCACGGACCGCAATTCTACGTTTCCAGATATGAAAGCGTTCAGCAAATCGCGGAAGCGCTTCTTCTCCGGCTCCGTTGCCTTATCCTTAACGTACCCCCATACGTGCTGCGCCGCATCGACGGCGTTGTTCGCTCCGATAGGCGCAACCAGCGATTCCTCGATCGAACGGTACATCTCGAGGGCGGGATAGGATGTCTTGTCTTTCAGCAGCTCCCTTATCGCATGATATCTGTCGGGGGCCCTCTCCATCACGGAGTACTTGTAGCACGCCCAATCGGCCTCGAGAGCTTTCATGCCCCTGTCCGAGACGCAGTTGATGCATTTCAGGGCGGAGAGGTTCTTGTCCTTTACTTCGAGCATGATGTCCGTCCCGGTCCGGGAGACCTCGCCGTAATAGTCGAGGAACTCGTCGATCCTTATGGACTCGGAATGGGCGCCCGGCCTCTTGCCAAGGTTCTGTTGCGAGTAATGGACCTTCTGAGGACCGTCCTCTCTTGTCCAAGTATCCTTGCACTCCTCGATCCATTCCACATCCCTTCGTGAAGCGTCCGCGGGGTTCACCGCGTTGTGCAGGTTGTCGTATACCGCCGGCATGCCCGCTTCGGACGCGGTCTCGATGACGTCCCGGATGTCGAACAGCTTGTCGTCGTTCTCCAGCACAAGCCTCCTCTTCACGGCTTGATCGAGACGTTTGTATCTCGACACGAAACGTTCTTTTGCACGTTCTTTATCGCCGTAGACCCCTCCGAGATGCAGTACCATCTTGTGCTCCGGACCCAACCCCAAACCGTCGAGGACCTTCGCGTGGTATTCCAGGTCCTTCGCCGCCCTGTCAGCTATGTTCTCGTCGGTCGAATTCAGCACGGTGTACTGTCCCGGGTGCATAGACACCCTCATCCCCGTCCTGCGGACCTCTGCGCCGATGGACCCGAGCTTTTCCGAATAACGTTCCTGCCACGGAAGCTTTTCCGCAAGGCTGGAGCCGAAAGGTATCAGGTCCGAGGATATCCGGAACATCCGGATGCCGTTTTTTGCGTTATAGGATACGAGCCTTCCGAGGGCGTCGAGGTTGCTCCCGATAAGCGATAGAAGCAGATCGTCGTCCGCGTTTTTCATGATGCAGCTCTTCATGCCGCTTCCCGGCACACCCAGCGCGAGGCACGCGTATCCGATGCTCATATGACGTCCCCTCCGCGCCTCAGGTACATAACGGGGTATAGGCCGGTCCGGGATAATATATCTCTTTACGGGCCGGACGGCTCACTCCGATCTCCGGACGACGGGGAACCTGATGATCGTCTTCAGCCTGCTCTCTTCGACCCTGTTCGGGTCGGAGAGGTATATCTCATGATAGGGGCCGTTGACATCGTATTCTTTTTCCTGGATGTATTTCATCAGTCTTTCCATCGATTCGCCCACGGAGCCGTAGCTGCCTATGTGCAGCGTCTGCACCGAGAGCCCCTCCTCGGTTTCGAAAAGGTGCGCCTTGTCCAGGTCCAGTCCCGGTTTCTTTTTCCTCACGGACTCTTTTACGGATTCGAACAATCCCTCGTCTACGAACTCGGGCTGGCGGATCGCCATCTTCCATACCCAGGTGCTCTCGTCCTCGATGCAGAACGGAGTTTCCAGCGTCCCGTACAGGCCCTCGGGCGGCATCACGGTGTATTCGTAGTACCCTTCGGGCTGCACTCCGTGCATCCTGCACATCTTGATCCCGTATGCAAGATTGAAAACGACCTCCATCGTCTTCTGTATGTTCTCCCCGGTCAGCGGACCGTTGCCGTCCACGGCTATGAACTTCATTGACGGTACGGAAACTTCGAAGATCCCTTCTTTCGGAGAGTACAGGTCCTTGCGCTCTTTCTTGAAATCTCTCTTCATGTCGCGGCCTCTTTTTCGAATCATCTTATGGTATTATAAGTACAGACACTTCGAAGAAAGGCTATCCCGGAATAGCATCATGCACGAACTGACGAAATTATAGTTCAGGTAGTCCCCGAAAACCTCCTATCTATCGTCTATGAATCAGGATTATACGTACGTACATCCTCGCGACCGTCCGTACATGG
The DNA here is from genome assembly GCA_020532085.1 of Candidatus Cloacimonadota bacterium. Classification (NCBI taxonomy): domain Bacteria; kingdom Pseudomonadati; phylum Candidatus Cloacimonadota; species Candidatus Cloacimonadota bacterium. Next base: position 4,811 of record JAJBAV010000066.1, read on the forward strand.
TGCACTTCGTCGACGCCAAGACGCTGGTGAACGCCCGCGGAAGCATGAACGTCTACCGCGGGTGCACCCACGGCTGCATCTATTGCGATTCGCGCAGCAGATGCTACCGTTTCACGCACCCCTTCGAGGACGTGGAGGTCAAGCGGAACGCACCCGATCTTCTCGAGAAAACGTTATCGTCCAAGCGGAAGAAGTGCATGATAGGCACCGGCTCCATGAGCGACCCCTACATGCACTGCGAGGATGAACTGAGGATGACTAGAAAGTGCCTCGAGGTCATAGAGCGCCACGGTTTCGGCGCCACTCTGATCACCAAATCGGACCTGGTGCTCCGCGACATCGACCTTCTGGAGAGCATCAACCGGAAGGCGAGGTGCGTGGTGCAGATGACGCTCACCACCTACGACGAGGAGACGTGCCGCATACTGGAGCCAGGCGTCTGCGGCACCGAGAGGCGCTTCGAGGTTTTGAAGGAGTTGCGGGACAGGGGGATACCCACTGTGGTGTGGCTCACTCCGATACTTCCGTTCATCAACGACACGTGGGAGAACATCTCCAGAATACTGGGATACTGCGAGGAGGCCTGCGTCAGCGGCGTGATATGCTTCGACATGGGGATGACGCTCAGAGACGGCAACAGAGAATACTACTACACCGCACTGGACGAACACTTCCCCGACCTCAGGGACAGGTACGTCCGGACCTACGGCGACTCGTACGTCTTACGTTCGCCTAACGCAGACGGTCTGATGAGGATGTTCAGGAGACGGTGCGAGGAGAACGGTATGATATCCGACCCGGACGCCTGTTTCGAGTTCATAGGCCGTTTCCCGGAGAACGGCATACAGACCACGCTAGATGTCTGATACATCGGCATTTTCCTTTCGTTCGGTCCGCCGGGGATTCGATATTTTTATGACATCCAAGTCGTCCGTAGCCTAAAGGCAAACCATAAAGCCCGCCATCTGCATCGACTGCAACCATGGGGCCCGAAAGCGACAAGAGGCCGGAAAACGTGGACGACCGTTACGGATTCCATCGGTTCAGAGAGGCCAACGCCGGATTCGTCCGCGGAGAGATCGGTGTCAAGGAGTACAAGGG
>JAJBAV010000067.1 GCA_020532085.1 Candidatus Cloacimonadota bacterium
AGCGTCGGCTTGCGGCACTCAAGGATGGTGAGCAACAAGCCAGCCTGCGCCTGGCGGAACTGGAAAACGGCGCGGAGGGATCGGAAAGCCCAGACGATGAAATAGCCGAGCTATATGACATGGACGGACAGGAGCTGCTCGATGAGCTGCTGAAATCCCATGTGTCTGCCCTGCAGAGCGAAGGCAGCCATGTGGAGACCCTGCTCGATGCGGCGGTTCGTTGTGAGCAGGCAGGTCCGGACGCCAAGGCCGAGGCTCTGATCGAGTGGATCTACAAGCTGCAAGCCGAGGAAAACGAACCGGATCTGAAAGTGCTGATCTTCACCGAGTTCATTCCCACCCAGCAGATGTTGAAGGAATTTCTGGAGGCGCGGGGAATCTCGGTGGTCACCCTGAACGGCTCCATGGACATGGAGGAACGCAAGCAGGTCCAGGACGCCTTCCGCAAATCACATCGCGTGCTGGTCTCCACCGATGCGGGCGGCGAAGGTTTGAACCTGCAGTTCGCCCACGTGATCATCAACTACGACATCCCCTGGAACCCCATGCGGCTGGAGCAGCGTATCGGTCGTGTGGACCGTATAGGTCAGCCAAAAACCGTACAGGCAATCAACTTTGTTATTGCAGATTCGGTCGAGTTCCGCGTGCGCGAAGTACTGGAGCAGAAGCTCTCGGTGATCTTTGAAGAATTCGGCATCGACAAAACCGGTGACGTGCTCGACTCCGCCCAGGCTGGTGAGTTGTTCGAGGATGTGTTTGCCTCGGCCATCCTTAATCCTGACGGTATCGAAACCTCCGTCGATCACACGGTGGCTCGGATTCGTGATGAGATCCAGCAGGTGCGCGAGTCCTCCGCCATCTATGGCATCTCCGAAGAACCGGATTTGCAAATCGCTGAGCGTCTGCGCTCCCATCCGCTACCCCATTGGGTGGAACGGATGACGGTCGGTTACCTCAACTCCCATGGCGGTGTGGCCAGTCGCAAGCGCTCCTGGTGGGATCTTAATTGGCCGGATGGCCAGGAGCATCGCAAAGCCGTGTTCAGCGCCCGGGAAGCTGATCGCTTGACCGACGCAACTCTGCTCAATCTTGAAAACAACCGTGTCCGTGGGCTGGCCCTGAACCTGCCCCAGGTCGCGGCAGGTCAGCCATTGCCTTGCGTAACCGTGAATGGACTGCCAGCCAGCATCTCGGGTTTCTGGGGGCTGTTTGAGATTCGCCTTCAGGCAGGGATACACCAGAAGACAAACCTCCTGCGCATCCCCATGGTGCGGCGGGGCTATGTCAGCGTGTTCTTGAGCGAGGAAGGCAAACTGTTTCTGCCCACGGCCCGGCATATCTGGGATGCGCTGCAGACAGCGGAAGCCGAGGTGAGAGCCACCCTCGGGCAGGATGAATCCCTCATCGCCCATGAGCGTTTGCAGGAAGCAGCCGAACAGGCCGGACAGGAGCTGTTCGACACATTGCAACAGGCGCACATAGTTTCGGTGACCCGGGAAGAAGAACGCGGCATGGTTGCTTTCGCTTCTCGGCGGAAGGCTATTGAGCGAGTGGGGTTGCCTGAAGTACGCCAGTACCGTCTGGCCCGCTGTGATGCCGAGGAGGCTGAGTGGCGACATGAACTGCAATCAGCGCGGCAGATCGTTCCGGAAATCCGGTCGCTGCTCGCGTTGCGAGTGCGAAGTGCGGAGTGCGAGGTGCGGGCATGAGCAAAGTCGAATGTTTCGAAGGTCTTCAAGTTTGGCGGATGGCTCATGATTTGTCGGTGGAAATCTACCGGTTGACCAAGAATGGTGAATTCTCTCGTGACTGGGGACTCAGAGACCAGATTCAGCGGGCATCTGTATCGGTCATGTCGAATATCGCGGAGGGTTTCGAACGATACAGCAGGCAAGAGTTCAAGCAATTCCTCTCCATTGCCCGAGGATCATGCGCAGAAGTCCGAAGCCAAATCCAATTGGCCAAATCTCTGGGTTACGTTGCCGATGCCGATTGCTCGGCAATTTATGATAAATGCCTCTCCTTGAGCCGGGCAATAGGTGGACTTCGTTCATCGTTAGATAGGAGTGCCAAAGAATGACGACGCACTCCGCACCACGCACTCCGCACTGTCCTTCCTGGCGAGACGCCATCCTGAATGACTTCGTTCCCAACGTCAGCAAGCTGACCCTGGTCGCGGACCCGGACTGCTTGTTGACCGAGGAGAAACTGGCGCTTGAATTACGTGGGCGCGGCTTCGACCTGATCGAGTTCAGTGATCCGGTCGAATTCAGATACGCCTATGAGTCCAAATACCGCTCGATCTGGGATCGCGGCGAACATACCGACCTGGTGGTGATTCTCCGCTTGCAGGATGCCGAGTTGGAATCCCTGCCATACGACCTGCTCCAGGCGGGCCGCAAGCTGTCGTTCAATCTGGGGGATCTCTTCCCAACGCTCAGCTATCCGGTTATCGAGAAGCTCGACCGAAGTCTGCTAGACGCACTTTTCGAGGCCCAGCGCAAGTCGCCGCCGGATCGCATGGGCGATAACGCCACCAAGGATTTCATCCTCCGCCATGTGTTCGGCATCGCCGCTGAGCTGATAGGGGGCGAGGTCGAACTGCTTCGCGCCTTGCTTCGCCTGCACTATGGGAAGCTTCAAATCCCGCTGATGCTGGCCGAGCGGCTTATCCAGGTTCTCAAGGGGCATGATGGCTTCAAGGCCTGGCCGCTCTCTGAAATCGTTCCGGACGATGAAGCCTTCTTCGCCTTTTTGCAGGAACGCTGGCCGCTATTTCTTTTCAGGCTCGGTAGCGCTAATCAGGTACGGGAAGATTCGCCGGAATACGGCCTCAAGTATCCCGGCCCTGATCGCCTGCCGTTCGACCATCAGGACATCAAGGTCTACATCGACAACCTGTTCCTGGAGGGGAAACTCATCCCTGTCGAGGCCACAGACATTAAAGTGGATGCCGGGTCCTGGGTTCGAAGCGGTATTGCCGTGGCCGGTGTAGATGACGAAGCGCTTCGTGTTTCCCGCCTGTTTGACCTTGTCGAAAAGGAGTTGCCCACAGCGGAGTCTCGTTATTCCGACTGGACCGCCTTCGCACTGAAATGGGCTGAACTCGGCTCAAAGATCCATTGCGGCAACAGCACAGAACAACAGACCCGGCTCAGGGAAATCGGTGATGCCCTGAACACGACTTTTGCCGGATGGCTGGCCGATCACTATTCCAGCTTGATCAACCTGCCGCCGACGAATCCGGCCATGCTCCACCATGTGCCGCGCCGTCTGGCTCGGGACATCGAGGATTCCGGCAATAGCCGTGCCGCGCTGATCGTGGTTGATGGACTGGCCCTGGATCAGTGGGTGACCATCCGCCAGCTTCTGCAAAAGCAGGACGCCAATCTGGTCATGCGCGAATCCGCGACCTTCGCCTGGATTCCGACGCTGACCTCGGTATCGCGGCAATCGATCTTCTCGGGCAAGCCGCCGCTTTATTTTCCGTCATCCATCAACTCGACCAATAGCGAAGAAAAGCTTTGGAAGCAATTTTGGGAGGGGCATGGCCTATCCCGCTTGGATGTCGCCTACCAGCGCGGCCTGGGCGACGGCGATGCATCCAGCGTTCTCGACTCCTTAATTCATCCCGGCAAGACCAAGGTGGTGGGGCTGGTCGTGGACAAGGTCGACAAGATCATGCACGGCATGCAACTTGGGTCGGCCGGGATGCACAACCAGATTAAGCAGTGGTGCCATGCCGGATTTCTTTCCTCGCTGGTCGGCCAACTGCTGGATTACGGCTATGAGGTCTGGCTGACGGCCGATCACGGCAACATCCAATGCGAAGGCAAAGGCCGCCCATCTGAAGGTGTGATTGCCGAAACTCGCGGCGAGCGGGTTCGTGTCTATCCCACGCCGGAACTCCGTTCTCAGGTCGCTGGGGCCTTCCCGTTTGCCCACGAGTGGCAGCCGGTCGGATTGCCCGCAGACTACTTTCCCCTGGTGGCCGGTGGTCGCGGCGCGTTTGTGAATCCGGGAGAGGCTATCGTAGGTCACGGCGGTGTAGCCATCGAAGAAGTCATCGTGCCCCTTGTGAAGTTTGAAAGGAGAACACGGTGATGGGCAAAAGACACGAAGCCATTGGCATCAAGCAGGCTATCCGTTTCGAGTGGATGCAAAAAGCTGCCAATCTGCTGCTGGCAGGACTTGACGCCAAAACCATCCGCCAGGAGCTGCATGAGTTCCTCGCGGACAGAAAAGGCAATGGCTCCGAGGGCAAACGAAGCGACCAGACCCGAACCTTTGTCGTCAACAACCTGATGAAGACCTGGGTCTCTCCTGACCCCGAGCTGATTCCATTCCGGGATGCCACGCTGGCGTTTTTGCGTGAAAACCCGTCCATGGCTCTGGCGGTCCACTGGGGGATGATCTCGGCGGTCTATCCGTTCTGGTTCAATGTGGCCCGGCAGACCGGCCGTCTGCTGGCCTTGCAGGACCAGGTGACCCAGACCCAGATCATCAATCGTCTTAAGGAGCAGTATGGTGACCGGCAGACCGTAAGCCGTTATGCAAAATATGTGATTCGGTCCTTTGTCGCCTGGGGAACCCTGCAGGATTCAGAGACCAAGGGCTGCTATGAGAAAGCCGCTCCGGTGAGCATTGCCGATTCAAACCTGGCCATCCTGATGTTCGAGTCCGCACTCCTAGCCACCCCGGAGGCCAAAGGCGCATTGGGGCTGCTACTGAATAATCCGGCATTCTTCCCATTCCAGCTCCCCGTGATGACCGGAGACTTTGTATCCCAACGCAGCGACCGGATCGATGTGGTTCGCTACGGACTGGACGATGAGCTGTTGAAATTGAAGGACAACTAAATCAGGGATGGAACGTGAATGCCTTGGACCTCGGAACACACTAAATGGCTCGTCGATACCGGCGAGAGACTGAAGACCGCCGACGGCAAGGAGGTCGAGGTCTGGGAGTTCCAGCATCAGGACGACGACGATGTGCTCTCCGCATGGGCAAAGCATTTCCGGAATCATTATTGCCTGGATGCTGAAATTGATTTCTTCAGGGCCAAGCGAACACGCCAAGACTATCTGAACAGCATTAAATTTCCCTGCAGTACATCGAAACTTGGCCCAGGAATTCGAGCTGGTGATTTTGGTGAAATCCTTGTTGCCGACTACCTCCAGTGGCTCCTCGGCTTCTGGGTTCCTAGAGTACGTTGGGGCTCCAAAGTCATTCGAGACGAGTCACCCAAAGGAAGCGATGTAATTGGATTTCGCTTCCACAAAAAGGATGGCACGTCTCCGAAGGATGTGCTTGTTGTGTTTGAAGCTAAGACTAAGTTCTCAGGCTCTGGGAAGAACAGGTTGCAGGATGCGATTAACGATTCAGCAAAGGATCACCTTCGGATAGATGAATCACTGAATTTCATTAAGCAAAAGCTCTTCGAAAGAAAGGAGATTGAACAGGCTCAACTGGTCGAGAGATTTCAGAGTCCAGTTGATGTGCCATACAAAGAGACTTACGGCGCGGCGGCGATAATTTCAGACGAACACTTCGATGCCAAGATAATTGCCGGAGCCGACTGTGGGAAAATCCCAAAATCAGCAAAGTCAAAGGAATTGATACCTCATCCCAACAGCAAGAGTTTGGTTCTCGTGATCATTAAAGGCCCAGATATGATGACCCTTGTCCACGAGCTCTACAGGAGGGCTGCGGATGAGGCCTGAACAAAGATCCCAATTGCTGCTGGGTGTTACCAGGTCGAAGGCCAAGATGCTGGAGTACAGTGTTCCGGAAGAGCATCACATCAAAATCGCACAAGATCCGGCTAAGCTCTTCACGCTCTCGATTGGCTTGTTGG
>JAJBAV010000068.1 GCA_020532085.1 Candidatus Cloacimonadota bacterium
TCCATGGAGAGCGGAGCTCTCTACGTGCTGGATCTCTTCCTGTACGGTGAGGATGCAAGCGCCTACCTCGGAACCCCTGCCACATCTCTCTCCGCAGCGGCCCTCGTGATATACGGGGTCCAGTCCTATGAGGGTACCGGCAAGATAACTCCTGGAACTGGTATCGTGATGATCTACGCCGATGCCGAGTTTGGCAAGGCCGTTTCGGGTACTGACATCATAGGCGGTTCTGTCGCCTCTGAAGCCAAGAAGATGGTCTTCATGATAGGCGATGATGTCTATGTGACGGAGTATTCCAACTCCGGTAACGCCGTCTTAGTCGTCCCGCAGATCGATGGATACTCCTTCGTCGGATGGTACAAGAACCCCGACCAGACCGAGATATTCAGCGCCAACAACCACGCGGTGTTCGGAGACATCTTTGAGTCCTACGGCTTCATAGAGGTCGCGACCTTCCAGGTCACCTTCCAGTACGCCGAGGGCGTCGAATACTACGTCGACGGCAGCCTGGTCTCCGGACCCGTGTACCTCAGCGTGGGCGCCCACTCCTTCACCGTCAAGGTGCTGGACGGATACAGCGGAACGCCGGTCGCAAAGACCAGCGGCTCCGTGTCCGTCGCAAGCGGCACCCTGACCGTGTCCGGAGACGGACAGATCACCGGCGTCACCGGAGTCACCAAGGACCAGCCCGCAGCCGCGGGCATGTCCCTGACCGACATCCTGATGATCGTGCTGGTCATCGTCGTCGTGATCCTGGCGATCGTGGTCGTCATGCGCCTGATGAGGTCGTGAGACCGGGGAGAAGCCTGAACCGATGGAAACAGGGGGCTCATGCCCCCGTCTTAATGTTTTTCAATTCATCGTTCATGATTACCGTCCGGATACGCTTCCCTTAAAAGGACACAATGCGTATTTATGAAAAGGTGTGGACTTGGAGAACATACTGAAGAAGATGGATTGGAAGATACTGCTGGCGTGCCTGCTGCTGTGTCTTGCGGCCGGAATGATATCGAGCTTCGTGTCGGGAGACAGCATAGGCATATACAGCACTCTGGTGCTACCCCCGGTGTATCCTCCCGGATATCTGTTCCCGATAGTCTGGACGATACTGTACATACTCATGGCCGTGTCCCTGTACATGATCATAAAGACGGTCGGTAAGCAGGACCTCAAGCCGTACGTGGTGTTCGGGGTGCAGCTCTCCCTGAACATCGTGTGGTCCCCGGTATTCTTCGTCCTCGCGGACTACCTGCTGGCCTTCATAATCCTGGTGGCCATATGGCTGTCCGTCCTGGCGATGATAATCGTGTTCTGGATGCACGACCGCCGCGCGGGTATGCTGCAGATACCGTATCTGCTGTGGGTGACCTTCGCGGGATACCTGAGCTACAGCGTCTACGTGCTAAACCCCGTCTGACGCCCGGTCTCCCCGGCCGGGTGCCGATGACGGCGGGCGGGTCGCCCGTCCACGAGGCACCCGGGGGCCCGCCCTCCGATGTGTCGGGGGAACGGGTCCTTTTCAACGCCATCCGCGTCCCTGTCGGATGCTACCGTGCCGCGGACCCGTTCTCCGGAAAACCATATAATCGGAATCACATATCCCCCTCACATGAACAGGGCCAACAGGAATCTGTACTGGACTGTGTCCGGCATAGGCCTTGCCTATATAGCCGCATGCTTCGCATACTCGCTCTATGCCCAGCTGGTCGCGGAGGGCGCCGCTGTGTATTCCATGTACATGCTCCTGCCCGTGCCCGGTGCGGAGCAAGGTCTCTTCATGAGCCTCCCGGGCTACGTCGACATGATGAACTGGATATCCGTCTCTCTGCACGATGTCATCGCATCCTCGTCCGGCGGCTTCGACATCGACAGGTACTGGAGGTTCCTGGTGGCGGCTTTCACCGTTGCGGGGTTCCTATTGGTGGCCAGCGGTCCCTTCGTCAAGGTGTCGAAGGACATGTGCCACGGCGAGGAGGAACCCAAGGAGAAGCTCTTCACCCACCGCGGCAACGCCGCAGCCAGGATGCTGCTGCTTCCCTGGAACGGAATGCTGGCGGCATACAGGCTCAGCTTCCTGATGCTGATCCCTGTGGCGTTCTTCTTCCTGTTCGCCCTGCCGTTCGCCCTGCTCATGGACCTCGTCATGGTGCTCCCGTTCCTCATCCTCAAGGCAGTCATGGGCGCGAAGATAAGGGGCGCGTCCAGGTCGGATTCCGAGGAGTACCTGGAGAACACCGAGTACGCCGTGTGCCCCCACTGCAAGCGCAACTTCCTGCGCCCGAACGTCAGATGCAGATGCGACCAGATCCTGAGCTATCCGATACCGAACGAGTGCGGGACCAGATACCATACCTGCAGCAGGGGCCACGACATGCCGTGCACGTACGATGACGGGAAACGCGGACAGCTGAGGAGCGTCTGCCCGTTCTGCGGGAGAGACATAATGACCCGGGAGGCGCGCCCGATCGTCATCTCCACCGTGGGCGCCCCCGCCTCCGGGAAGACGACCTTGGTCCTGTCCGCGTTGAACAACCTGGACGAGGCTTCGAAGGAATGCGGCTTCTCCCTGGACCCTGTGACCCCCTGGGTCAGCAGCGGCCGTTACCGCCAGCCGGAGTCCGCCATGCGCACGGAACCGGGCGAGAGGGACTCCGAGATAGTTTTCCTGAAGAGCAGGAGGTTCTCCAGGGAGAAGGAGCTGCTGATCAACGACATCTCCGGCGCGGAGTTCGAGCCCCGGGAGGACAAGGTCATATTCGAGGAGTATTTCACGTACACGGACGGATTCCTGTTCACCGTGGACCCTCTTTCCCTGATCTCACCGCAGACATCCGTCAGGAGGTCCACCCCCCTCGACACCCTGTCCTCGTTCCTGTCCATGTTCAACGAGGTCACTGGCACCGGTCCTTCCTACACCACCACGATACCTGTGGCGGTGGTCCTCACGAAGGCGGACACCCCCCGGGTGTCCGAGATGCTGTCCCCCAGCGCGGGCACGGACTCCGACCCGGCCGCCAGGGGCTTCCTGGTGGACAACGGGCAGGAGCAGTTCGTGAAGACCCTGGAGTCCGTCTTCAAGGATGTAAGGTACTATGCCGTGGCATCGCTGGGCAGGGAGACCTCCAGCTCGTTCCATCCGCTGAAGTGGATACTCTCGTCCTCGGACGGGGATCTGGCATCAGTCATGCACTCCGGATGCGGGGAGAACGGAGCGGACTGAGCGCCGTTCCAGGAATCCCGTTTCCGGGGATGAACGGGCAGGAGCCCCGTGCAGCGGGGTCCGTCCCGTCCTTCCGGCACGCTCAGTCCCCGGAGGCCCTCAGCGCCTGGTCCAGATCCGCCAGTATGTCCTCTATGTGCTCCGTGCCGATGGAAAGGCGGACGGTGTTCGGCTTTATACCCTGCTCCTCCAGCTCGGCGGCTGTCAGCTGGGAGTGGGTGGTGCTCGCCGGGTGTATGACCAGCGACTTCACGTCGGCCACGTTGGCGAGCAGGGAGAAGATCCTCAGCGAGTCGCTGAACTTCTTGGCCTGCTCTAATCCGCCCTTGACCTCGAAGGTGAAGATCGATCCCGCCCCGTTGGGGTAGTACCTCCCGTACAGGGCGTGGTTGGGATGGTCGGGCAGAGAGGGGTGGTTGACCCTGTCCACGTTGGGATGGCCCTTGAGGAAATCGACCACCCTGAGGGCGTTCTCCACATGCCTCTCCACCCTGAGGGAGAGGGTCTCCAGGCCCTGGAGGAACCCGAAGGCGTGGAGCGGGGATATGCAGGCGCCTGTGTCCCTGAGGAGTATGGCCCTTATCCTGGTGCACAGCGGGGATTCCGCGCAGTCCCTGGCGAAGCTTATGCCGTGGTAGCTGGGGTCGGGCTCCGTCATCACGGGGAACTTCCCGCTGGCCTCCCAGTCGAAGCCGCCGCCCTCTATGATGACGCCGCCCAGTATGGTCCCGTGGCCCCCGATGAACTTGGTGGCGGACTCCACCACGATGTCCGCCCCGTGCTCCAGGGGCCTGAACAGATAGGGGGTGGCGAAGGTGTTGTCGACCACGAGGGGTATCCCGTGCCGGTGGGCTATGTCGGCCATCCTCTCGACGTCGCTTATCTGGGCGTTGGGGTTGCCGATCGTCTCCACGAAGAGGCACTTGGTGTTCGGCCTTATGGCCCTCTCGAACCCTTCATAGTCGTCGGGGTCCACGAAGGTGGTGGTTATCCCGTGCCTCACGAAGGTGTGGGCGAAGCAGTTGTACGTACCGCCGTATATGGCGTTGGAGGACACCACATGGTCCCCGGTCCCCGCCAGGTTCTGTACCACATAGGTTATGGCGGCGGCCCCGGAGGACACGGCCAGGGCGGCGGTGCCGCCCTCCAGTGCGGCCATCCTCCTCTCGAAGACCTCCTGGGTGGTGTTGGTCAGCCTTCCGTATATGTTACCCGGGTCCTCCAGGGTGAATCTCCTGGCGGCATGGTCGCAGCTTTTGAAGACGTAGGATGCGGTCAGGTATATCGGGACCGCCCGGGCGTCCGTGACCGGATCGGGCTCCTCCTGCCCGACATGGAGCTGTAGCGTCTCGAATCTGAGTCTCTGTCTGTTGCCAGGTCCCGAGGGGACATCGTTGAATTCGCCATTCTTGCCGGACATCTGCAATCACTCCGCGCCCTCAGCGCAGCATATCCATGTCCAACCGCAAGTGCGTATTAAAACCCTGTTGGCGAAATTATTCTTTTGTTACCTAGACGGGAGCGCATATATGAACATCTGTATATAAAAATGGTGTGAGATCGGCATCCAGCGGCAGGATGTGCGGATGCATGGGCGTTAACCGACGAGTAGCTCGTGGACACCGTTCGATGATATCACCAATCATGATGGATCTGTTTCTCCAGTCTGGTTAGTAATTTAGAAATCTTTATGTATATTATCTACATGCCGCGGTATAAGGAAATCCATGGCTAGGAGGAGGAGCCCGAATGAACTGTAAATCATATGTAGCGATAATAATAGCGGCGGCGGTATGCATGATGCCTGCGCTCGCACTCGTCGAGGACACGACCGCCGACGGTTTGGTCGAAGGATACACGACGATCGACGGAATCACTTACAAATGCTGTCTCGACGGCGATGTCAGGACCGCGTTCATAACAGGTTACGACGGCACCCTGGCGGACACCGACGGGGACGGCGCCGCGGACGGAGTGCACATACCTGGATCCGTGGAACACGGAGGCAACACGTATTCCGTGACCGATGTACCCAAATCACTGTTCAACGGGACCGGTGATACGAGTTACCGGAACCTCGGGAACCTTGTGATAGGGGAGGGCATAGTGCGTGTGCCCAGCGAGGCCTTCATGTTCTGCAATATTGACTCCATATCCTTCCCCAGCACCCTGGAGGTCATAGGCAGCAAGGCCTTCTTCCGTTCGACCGGTTTCTCCGAGGTTATGCTCAACGACGGCCTGGTGACTCTCGGCCCATCCTCCTTCTCAGGCACCAGTGTGGAGAAGGTATATGTTCCTGGTTCTGTGCACATCAATGTTTCTGAAACGAATACCGAAGGCAAAGTCGATTACGGTTCCGCGTACATATTCACGGGCTGCGATTCCCTCCGGGAGGTCATCCTCGGCGAGGGTCTCAACGCCATAGGATACAAGATGTTCGGCGAGTGCAAAAGCCTCGGAACTGTCGCCATACCCGCATCCGTGGAGACCATCGACGGCTGGGCGTTCCGCCACAGCAGCGCCACGGTCACATTCGCGGACGGTTGCAGTCTCGCCGAGATCGGGATATCCGCTTTCCTCGGCAAGACCAATGACGACACCTCCGCACCCACCGTG
>JAJBAV010000069.1 GCA_020532085.1 Candidatus Cloacimonadota bacterium
CTCGCCCTCCCCGTCATACCTCCTATGGCTTACCCCTATAAGTGTAAAGCGGTGCACACACACAGAGAGAGATCACCACGCTTCGCAGAGATGGCGATACTCGCACCTGGCGCAGGCCCTGCCCCGCTTGGGCACGAACTGCAAGTCGCGGATCGGCTCGATGACGTCATGGACGATGTGGTGGTCTATCGCCGTCGCCGAGGTGAACGGCACGCGGCGTTGGATCTTCTTAGGATCGCGCAGGTAGCACAGCGTGGCCACGAGGTTCCTCGGGGGGACGGCCATAATCTCAGAGACCATGCGGGTGTAGATCCGGAGCTGCTGCTCATCTGCCGCCTTGTACACTCCTGTCTTCCAGTCTACGATCTCTATCGACGACCCTCTCACCGTGAGCAGGTCGATGACCCCCATCATCGGGACGCCTTGGATCTCTATCTCGATGTGGTGCTCCGGATACTGCCTCACCTCGCTCCCATCGATGACGGGTCTGTATCTGTCATCTCGCTTCACGAGATCCCTGTAACCGGCCATCGCACTCGCGTGACGGCTGCGCATCTCGTCATCCCATCCGCACTCGGGCTCGTGGATCTCCGCATCCGGGCGGTACTCCCTCTCTATGACCGAGTGGGTGTACCGCCCCACCTCGGCGTAGCGAGGGTCCCACTGCTTGGTCCTGCCCTCGCGGTAGTATAGCGCGGCGAGAGGACACGTCTCGTACTTAGAGATGAACGAAGGGCTGATGTGGTCGAAAGGGAAACCCCTCCCTTTGGTGAAGAGGTCGGTCTCGGTCATTCGACCACCTCAGGAAGGGACACGGTCACGTCCACGTCATCCCCCTCGGAGAGCTCCATCTTCTCCACGTAATTCTTCTGGATGGACAGGAAGTACCCGTTACCGATTTTCTTGATGGTCGCAGGGAACCCCACAGTCCTGCGTCTTGCCATCATTCTTATCACTCCTCCTCTTCTTCTTCCATCGCCTCAATCGCCTCGGCCAGCGTCATAGCATCCCACGCCTCGCCTGTTTCCTCGTCGTATGAGCCGACGGCCATCATGTAATCTTCACCGACGGCGTTGCGGTAAGTCCGGAACTTTAGTGCTACGCGCTCTAGGCCGCTCAGCCTCTCCCACCGGCTGACCATCGCCTTGACGGCATCATCGAAAGAGGCGTATCCCCCCTCGAAGTATGACGCGCCGACGACATTCGTTATCACTCCATGCACACCCGTTTGATTCTTTTCCATCTTTTCCATCTCCTTTTCGTTTTACAGTGTATCTCACCGCTCCTCAACTATCAGATCATCCATCTGGTCCTCGGTCAGCATGCCCGCGCCGAAGTCCGGATCGTCAGTGAGGTACGTGATGATGTAGTCGTCAGTAACCCAGTATGTGCACAGCTCTTCGTCTGCTCCAAACACGCCGTTGTAACAGTGGCCCTTGTCTTCTGCCTCAATCAGCATCTCCCTGATTCCATCGATGGTCTCGCACGCCCTCACGATGTCCTTGACATCTATCGTGCGGGCGGTGGCCTTGCCCTCTGCCTCGGCGATGGCCGCCGAGATCCTGTCCATGTTCTTGTCGTTGATGATTATTGCTTTCTCCATTTGGTAGCCTTCTGCGGTTTCCCGCAATACCATGTACGCTGTGCTGATATATAAAACTATACGTTGTATAAACCATATTTATACAGAATACGGAGTGTCCCCGGAGTCGTCAAAGGCTACCAACCGTTCGGGATCCCGGGGACATCACAAGCAGAGTCATTCTCGATATAATAGTGGATGGGCTTGCGCCCCGAGGCGGGAATGTAGAATCAGTCACTTAGAACTTCGGCGCATTCTCAAATCATGCAACCACCCAGTTATCTGGATATGTTATATCAAGATCTTTGAGTGTGACTTCCTCGATTGGTAACCCTCCAGATCCTATGATTATTGGCACTAGGTAGTAGAGGCAAACCTCGCCAGAGAATGGAGATATTGGCACGTCCACAATAGTTTCGTAATGGCATTTTACCCGGACAGATAAATGCTCACCTATGCCATTGGTTATGTTAATGTATCCATTTGTATGCACTGTGGGTACACCAATCATCCTATGCACAGCCTCGATAGTAAAGTACAACTGGACCCATTCATAATCGGACTCGTAGAATGGCTCTCCAGGAATCCCATATGGATAGTCGTACGTCACATAATCTATAGTTTTCTCTATTTTGACACCGTCGACATACAACTCTTCACTCACAATGAACTCATCTAGTGTGTAGATTACAATAGGATCCTCATCCACATGCGGAGAATCTCCTGATTGCATCGACACGTATATCATGACCCCCATTACAGCGAGCAAACCCGCAACAATGATGACTAAAGTCGTCCCCTTCATGGAATAGTGTACGTTTTATGATATTTTATAGAGGATGTTGACAATCAGACTCTGACTTGAGGTCTTATCAGGGCGTTTATATGTGGGTATGCTAACTGATACTCCGCTGACCCTAATGGTCGTTACACCATACTGTATCGTCGTCTCCCCGTTTCCCTGTTCAAAATATCCGCTGACCAAAGCCACCCCTATCTCTGGGAATCTTATCACATCGCTAGAATCAGCCGTTACCCATGAATCTCCGACATATGCCTGAACGATTGGAGCTGCGCTGGGCAGACTTACCGAGCTCTGATCGAGGAAGACATACTGCCTGACGAACATGTCCTTGCTGGATGCCTCGACGGACATCTCGCCTGCGGAGTAGGCCATCTTAGACGAATCCAGCACGCTGTTGGCATACATCTCGCTGTAGTTGTTGAGGTACAATTTCGTCGTCTGATTGGTGAAGTCCAGCACGACCTCCTTGACCTTGGCCGCATATCCGCTCATGCCGTATCTCGAATCATATATCCTCACAGGGACCCCGCCGACGAAAGTGCCCGCGACCATGAGCTGCGTGTAGATCCCGGAGAGCTCCACGGTTCCCTCCCAGTCCTTCGAGCGATTGGTGACGATGTTCGAGTACGCCGCGAGTGCTGCATCCTCCATCGTGGTCACACTTCCGTCCACGCTGGTGGCGCACGATCCGATGGCTACCGTCGGGTCGCGCAGCGTGACGTAGATCGGAGTGCCGTCATCCTTCGTCCCCTTGGCCACCGCCATGTATGGGCGGTATTTCATCGTCAGAGACGGGGAGAACTTCATCATCACTATGGCCCCCGATCCCGGAGAAGAATCCCCTCCATAGTAGAGGGTGGCTACTGCCGAATCCGAGGCCTTGTAGCGATATCCGAGGGAAATTGACCCCCATGATGTCTCCGAGGCTGCAATGCCGTGTTGTCTGCCTGAATAAGCACCACTCGGCTCGGTCATGTCAGCTAATGCCAGGAGATAGTCGTGATAGTAGCTTCCATTGCATCTGAATATCCCGACGATACGAGTGGATGTTATCACTGATGGGGTGTACCCAGCCCCACGGACGATGTTATCGAATATCGT
Source organism: Candidatus Cloacimonadota bacterium (assembly GCA_020532085.1). NCBI lineage: Bacteria > Pseudomonadati > Candidatus Cloacimonadota > Candidatus Cloacimonadota bacterium. The sequence goes on from JAJBAV010000069.1 coordinate 3,489, forward strand.
CGACATGGAAACCCCCTGATCTTCATCCTTGAACCACAGTCCCCCCCTTTCACCCCATGCGGGCAATATCGTGGAGCTGTCGAATGACGAGGATCCGTTGATCGACGAGATTATCCAATGTGTCTTATCGTTAGGGTCTTCGGCACCTTCGACGTTATACGTGGTCTGACAGTAATCCAGTGTTCCAACGGCACACTTCCCCGTGGTCGTCACCCCATCCTCGTAGATCGAGTATGATGACGATGGTGCGTCTCCGGTCTTCACTACTATCCACGCCTCATAATTAGAGTTGATTGTCATCCGTACTGTGACGGGTCCGGAATCGCGCGGAATGCCGTTGACGAGCAGTGAGAACGTCCTCTCTTGAAATGCCGTCCATGTGACATCCTGATTCACGCTGGATATCTGCGATCCGCCGACAGAGATCGCGATCTTTACGTTCAGGGAACCCGTGCCCCCTCCGCCGGTCGGACGCTTGCAGTAGCTGAATGTGATGGCGCGAAGGTATTCTCCCGTAGAGGGGATCGTGAACTCCAAGTAGTCGCCGCCCGTCCGGGTCTTTATCTCCTCGCTTCCAGATGCGATGCTCAAAGACAAGTTCTCCCTCCATCTGGCATCCCTATAACTCCCGCCGTGAACCATTGCATACGATTCCTTGTTTAGATAGAGATTGCCGAAAGAATCGAAAGCCCCAGGACCTTCATTCCAATCAAATGAACCTGCTAAATAGTGATTCCTGACGTACTCTCCTCCAGTCGCCCTCAGTATCTGTATCGCATCCCCGAAGGTCAGCGAGATCACGTCGTCCGATACGGACAGATCCGTGATGATGAAGATGCCCAACTGGTTGGATGACGAGATGCTCCCCTTGTAGATCTCCAGGAACATACCCGTCTTGATTGCCCCCGTCCCGGAGCTCCACCGGTTGCATGACGCCGACAAGAGGTTCTGCGACGAGCTGTCGAGATCGTTGATGACGTTGATGGTCCCGGTCACTCCGTAGTTCTCAACGTACTTCAGAGTCGGCCCCTGAATATGATCCGAGAGGTCGATGTAGCGCCCTCCGACAGTCTCATACAGCCTCACTTTGCAATAAGTCGCCATGTCCTCACTGCTCCACTATTGTCATCGAGAAGTTCACGAACAGTCCTCCGCCCGCCGCAGTCTGCGTCAATGCGGTGCAGATGCCCGATCTCGTCCCCTCCACGTCATGCGTGACCGTCAGGGTCGAACCGTCCTTCAGGCTGTTGAGTATCGAGACGTTGGCGGATGTGCGCTGACAGTACCCCGTGAGCGTGCATGTGGCCGAGTGCATCCCGCCGTGATGGATGATGTCGAAATTGGCGCCGTCGATGTCATGCTTGACGATCTTCGGTGCCTTGTCCCATGGGGACATGGCCATGAACCTTATCGCGGAGCTCACGGCCGAACCGTTCCTCGTGACCGTGATCATAAGATGCGCCCCCCGTCGATCGTGACGTTCAGGCCGTTGGCCGTCGCCGCCTGATTGGATGTGTCCTGGATGTAGATGTTATTGGTCGTGGTGCTCGATGCCGGAGATGATCCGGAGGCACCGTACGCTATCGCTACGCCTGCGGCCGCGCCCAGGCCCGCGCTCACGAGTGCTAGCTTCCACGGGCTGTCGATGACCGCGTTGTACGTGGTCACGATGGCGGACCTCAGGAGGGACAGGGTCAGTGAATCGTTCATTAGTTTGAGCGCCTGGATTCCTGTGACGAACCCCGTCAGGATGTTGAATCCGGCATTGAGCATCTGGAGCTTCTGCGCCCCACTCTCGGAGACCATCCCCATCGTTATCAGCCCGCTGGTCACTCCGGACACCGCCCCCTTGAGCGCGACGAGTCCCGTGACCTGTTTCAGCAGCTGCTTCTCCTGCCTGGTCAGGGATGCCGTCGCGGTGTCCGCGGATGCCGAGAGCTGGTCCTCGCTGGTCTTGAGCTCCTTGACCTTGGTGTCCGCATTGCCGGTGGCCTCCACGATCTCCTGCGCCGTGCCGGAGACGTTGTTCTTTAGCGTGTAGGTGTAGATGACCGACCGGTCGAGGCTGGAGGCCATCAGACCGCCCCCTGCACAGCATCGATGGCACCGGTGCGCCCTTCGGCCGTGGACAGGTCGAAGTCCCCGAGACGGACCTCGCGCA
>JAJBAV010000070.1 GCA_020532085.1 Candidatus Cloacimonadota bacterium
TCTGCCCAGGCCCGAAACAATATTTCACCTCAAGTCACGCTGTCGCTTCCTTGCCCTTTTTGACGATGTCCCTCTGACCTTCCGGGGGAGGCGGGGGAACAGTCTCACCACCTGCCAGCTTCGTAATCGCGCTGAACTGAGGCGGACAGGCCGCGAAGCAGGCACCGCAGCGGATGCATTTATCCTGCTGAATGATGTGAACCTGTTTCTTCGCGCTGATGATCGCATCAACGGGGCATCTCCGCGCACAGGTCATGCAGGCCTGACACTTCTGGGGATCGATGTAGTACGACAGCTTCTCGCTGAACAGCTTCTCGACCTCCTCCGTCGTGAACAGCTTTTCCACTTCCTCTTGGCTGTACAACGGAGTCCCCAGCTTGTCGTTCGTCATCACCTTGATGTAGGGGATCTGCCCGTAAAGCTCCCCAAGCCGGGCATCGAGATCTTCCTTCGCGATTCCCTCCTTGACGCCGAGAGGACCGATTTCCTTGATCGTCTTGACGAAGGCGTTGACGCAGTCCGCATAAAGGTTCGCTTCCGCCCCGGACATGAAGTTCAGCCGCAGGCGCTCGGGATCCATCCCGATGCGCTCCAGAAGCTTCTTCCCCAGGGCCACCATGTTCTGAGCATGGTAATTGCCGTTCGTGATGTAGTTGCACTCCCCGAGGTGGCATCCGCCGACGAACACCCCGTCGCAGCCGTTCATGAAGGCACGAAGTATATGGGTTAAATCTACCCGTCCCGTGCACATGACACGGACCAGCCTCATTTCGTGTGTATATTGCAGTCTGGAAACTCCAGCCAGGTCAGCGGCACCGTATGCTCACCAGTGGCAAACGAAGCCGATGATCCGAGGCTTAAATTTTTCAGCCATTTCTTTCTCCTTCCTGAGATTCTTTCTTGCTGATTCTCAACGGCCGGCTGCACCCTACTGGACTTCAGCCGCCACCTGTTCCGGAACGATCGCATCGATCTGGGCCATAAGCTCATCTTCCGTATAGTGCTTCAGATAAATCGCACCCGTCGGACACATGGCATTACAGAGGCCGTCACCCTTGCACAGAACGGGATTCATCGTCGCCTTCCGCCCCTGCTTGGTCTCGCGCATTTCGATCGCGCCGTAGGTGCACACCGATGCGCAGGAACCGCAACCCATGCACTTCTTCTCATTCACCTCGCAGACCGAACCGGAGGCCGCGACCGTATCACGGGACAGCAGCGTCAGGACCCGACCGGCGCAGCCGTAAGCCTGGTTGATCGTTTCCGTGATGTGCTTGGGATACTGAGCCAGACCGCAGAGGAACACGCCGTCGGTGGCGAACTCCACCGGCCTCAGTTTCACGTGGGCTTCCTTGAAGAAGCCGTCCAGGCTCAAAACAACCTTGAACTGCGCCGCCACTTCCTTCGTCGCTTCCGATGGAAGCGTGGCGGCGGACAATACGAGATAATCGGCATCCAGGGCCATATACTGACCCAGAATCGGATCGGGAACCGTCACCCGCAGCACGGGCCGCCCTTCCTCAACAACCGGTTCCACCTGGGGGGAATCCGCCGGTTCAAAGCGGATAAATTTCACATCCATCTCCGAAGCCTGACGGTAATAATCTTCGGAAAACCCGTAGGTCCTCATATCCCGGAACAGGATGTAGATATCCATTTCGGGATTCTTTTCCCTCAGCTTCAGGGCATTCTTGATGGCATGGGTACAGCAGATCCTCGAACAGTAATTCCGGTCCTCGTTTCTGCAACCTACGCACTGGATCATCACCAGAGACTGGGCATTGGCAATCGCCTCGTCTCCTCCGGCAATCTTCTCCTCCAGTTCCAGCTGCGTCATGACCCGTTCGTCCTGGCCGTAGAGGTATTCGGTCGGTTTGTATTCCTCCGCACCGATCGCAAGGACGGACGCCCCATGTTTGATCTCCGTGGTTCCCCGCGGAGACTTTACCGTCGTGACGAAGTTCCCGATGTAACCCGCGGCCTCCAGAATGGTCGCATCCGTGTAGACATGCACCCGGGGGTTCGAGTAGATCTTCTGCTTCAGCTCAACCAGGTAGGCCTGAACATCCAGCCCCTCCAGCGTATAATAGACCCGGTTGGCGTTGCCGCCCAGGTCCTTCCCCTTTTCGATCAGGTAAACCTCATGCCCCTGGTCGGCAATGGACAGGGAGCAGACCATACCGGCCACCCCACCGCCAACGACCAGGGCGTTGTTGTTCACGGGCAGATCGAATTCCTGCAGGGGCTGCAGCATACGGGCCCGGGCTACGGACATCCGCGTGAGGTCCTTGGCCTTCTGCGTGGCCTCTTCCTTTTCCTTCTGGTGCACCCAGGAGTTGTGCTCCCGGATATTCGCCATTTCATAATAGTACTGGTTGATCCCCGCCTCCCGGACCGTATCCCGGAACAGAGGCTCCAGGGTTCTGGGCGAACAGGCAGAAATGATCACACGGTTGAGCCCAAGCTCCCTGGTCTTATCGGAGATCTCCTGGGCGGAGTTCGTCGCGCACGAGAAAAGCTGCTCCTGGGCGTAGACCACGTTGGGCAGGGTCAGGGCGTATTCGACAACCTCGGGGACATTGACGATCCTGCCGATGTTCGCCCCGCAGTGGCACACAAAGACGCCGATCTTCGGCTCTTCCGCGGACACATCACGCTCTTCCGGATAGATCCGCTCCGTGGACAAATTGCCCCGACGGTAATCGAGAAGCTCGCCGATCTGGGATCCAGCCCCGCTGGCGCTGAAAACAGACTCGGGAATGTCCAGCGGACCCTGGAAGCCGCCGCTGACAAAAATACCCGGCTTCGTCGTCTGGATGGGATTTGTGAGATCCGTCTTGGCAAAACCGTGCTCATTGAGCTCAATGCCGAACTTTTCCGCCATCTCAAGATAATTCTTGGGAGGAGCCAGGCCCACGGCTAAAACAACCATGTCGAACTCCTCTTCCTTGACCCCTTCGTCAGGCGTGGAGTACCGAAGGATGACATTCTTGGTGACCGGGTCCTCACGGACGATGGAAACATAGCTGCGAATGAACCGGATGCCGTCCAGGGCCTGGGTCCTGTCGACATAACGCTCAAAATCCTTCCCATAGGAACGGACATCGTTATGGAAGATCGTGCACTCCGCCGTCGCGTCGTGGTCCTTGGTCAGGATCGCATGCTTCTGGCTGTAGGTGCAGCATACCATGGAGCAGTAGCTGTTTTCCCCTTCGGTCACCCGGCGGGAGCCGATGCAGGAAAGCCAGGCGATCTTGTGGGGATGCTTCAGGTCCGAAGCCCGCAGGATCTCCCCGCCGTAGGGACCGGTGGATCCCAGTAGACGCTCGAAATCCATCCCCGTGACCACATTGGCGAACTCGCCGTAGTGGTATTCCGCTTTCACCTTGGGATCAAAGGGCTCCACGCCGGCCGCCATGATAATGGCCCCCACCTTGATGTCCACAAACTCTTCGGTCTGCTTCAAATCAATGGCGTCCGCCTTGCAAACGGCTTGGCAGATCTTGCACTTCTCTTCCTTCAGATAAAGGCAGCTCTCGTCGATATAGGTGATCAACGGAATGGCCTGGGCAAAGTAGACATGGATGGCCTTGTTCTTCGAGATCTCCTGGTTGTATTGATCGGGATAAACGACGGGGCAGTACTCCACGCAGGTGCCGCACCCCGTGCACTTGTCCTCGATGATGTATCTGGGTTTTCTCCTTAATGTGATACTGAAATTCCCCGCCTCTCCCTTGACGCGATCCACTTCCGTGTACGTCAGAACCTCTATGTTTGGATGCCGGCCGACCTCGACCAGTTTGGGTGCGAGAATTCACATGGAGCAGTCGTTGGTGGGGAAGGTCTTGTCCAGCTGGGCCATGTGGCCGCCGATGCTGGGTGACGTCTCCACCAGGAATACCCTGAAACCCGCGGTGGCAAGATCGAGGGAAGCCTGAATGCCGCTGATCCCACCGCCGACGACCATTACGTCTCCAAAATTGTTCTTTTCTTTTTCCATTTATATACCCTCAGCGAATTTGATGAATTCGTGAAAAAAAAATGTCTCATCCTCTATGTTCTAGATCAGTTCCGCAATCACTTCCGAGATCTCCCTGACCTCGATCTTCTCGTCAAACCCCATGGTCACCCGGCTGTCCTCGAAGTTCGTGATGCAGTACGGACACGCCGTCACCAGCACCTCCGCGCCGACGCCCACGGCCTGCTCAATCCGAAGATCGCAGAAGCGCTCGCCCTTGACCGTTTCCATCCAGATCCGCCCTCCACCGCCGCCGCAGCACAGGCTGTCGGCGTGGTGCTCCGGAAGCTCCGTAAACTCCGCGCCGGGAACGGACTTCAAAACCTCCCGCGGCTCTTCATAGATGCCGTTGTGGCGGCCCAGGTAACAGGGGTCGTGCCACGTCAGCTTCTTGGCATATTCACCATTAAGAGTGATTTTCCCTTCCCTGATAAGCTCAGCCAGGAACTGGGATATATGGACGATCTCGAAGTTCACCCGGAACTCCGGGTATTCGTTCTTGAAGGTGTGGTAGCAATGGGGGGAGGACACCAGGATCTTCTTCACCCCGGCGTCGACAAAGGCCTTAATGTTTTCCTTGGCCAGACGCTGGAAGACCTCCTCGTCGCCCGCCTTGCGGATGCTCTCCCCGCAGCAGACCTCCTTCTCTCCCAGAATGCCGAAATTCACCCCCGCCTTCTGCAGGATCTTCGCCGTGGCCACGGCCACCCTCTTCATCCGAGGGTCATAGCAGGCGTAGCAGTCCGGAAAATAGAGGATGTCCATGTCCTCGGTGAACTCCGGAACGTTCAGACCCTTGGCCCAATCCGCCCTCTTCCCCCGCTCTTCGTTCAGGGGGTTCCCCGAACCCACGAGGCTGCCTCGAATGGATTTGATGGGCAGAACGGAATGGGGAAATACCCCGTATTCCGTGGCGATCCTCCGCAGGGCAACACCGGATTCGATCTGTTTCACGTCCCTCGGGCACTGCTGGGGACATCTCCCGCAGGTGGTGCAGCGCCACATGTCTTCGCTCTCAATGTCCGTCAAGCCGAAGGTGGCCTCACGAACCAGCTTGCGCATACTGAAGGTCGTCACCCGGTTCCAGGGACAAACGCTGTCGCACAACCCGCACTGAAAGCATCGTTTGAAGGCGTCCCCACCGTGCGATTTCACTTCGGCGATAATCTCTTTGTAAGGAGCTATAGTCTCCATCGATTTCCTTCCTTAATAATAATCCTGTTTTCGACTTCTTCCTCCGGCGCAGGGGCCGTCGCTTGCCCTTCCCGTACCGGATTATGCCGGAAAATCCTCATGGATGTTGTCAAGTTAAGGATTTACAGACTCTTATTCCTTGATCTGCATCCGGGCGAAGGTATCCTTCA
>JAJBAV010000071.1 GCA_020532085.1 Candidatus Cloacimonadota bacterium
CACGGTGGGTGCGGAGGTGTCGTCATTGGTCTTGCCGAGGAAAGCGGATATCCCGATCTCGGCGAGACTGCAACCGTCCGCGAATGTGACCGTGGCGCTGCTGTGGCGGAACGCCCAGCCGTCGATGGTCTCCACGGATGCGGGTATGGCGACAGTTCCGAGGCTTTTGCACTCGCCGAACATCTTGTATCCTATGGCGTTGAGACCCTCGCCGAGGATGACCTCCCGGAGGGAATCGCAGCCCGTGAATATGTACGCGGAACCGTAATCGACTTTGCCTTCGGTATTCGTTTCAGAAACATTGATGTGCACAGAACCAGGAACATATACCTTCTCCACACTGGTGCCTGAGAAGGAGGATGGGCCGAGAGTCACCAGGCCGTCGTTGAGCATAACCTCGGAGAAACCGGTCGAACGGAAGAAGGCCTTGCTGCCTATGACCTCCAGGGTGCTGGGGAAGGATATGGAGTCAATATTGCAGAACATGAAGGCCTCGCTGGGCACACGCACTATGCCCTCCCCTATCACAAGGTTCCCGAGGTTCCGGTAACTCGTATCACCGGTCCCGTTGAACAGTGATTTGGGTACATCGGTCACGGAATACGTGTTGCCTCCGTGTTCCACGGATCCAGGTATGTGCACTCCGTCCGCGGCGCCGTCCCCGTCGGTGTCCGCCAGGGTGCCGTCGTAACCTGTTATGAACGCGGTCCTGACATCGCCGTCGAGACAGCATTTGTAAGTGATTCCGTCGATCGTCGTGTATCCTTCGACCAAACCGTCGGCGGTCGTGTCCTCGACGAGTGCGAGCGCAGGCATCATGCATACCGCCGCCGCTATTATTATCGCTACATATGATTTACAGTTCATTCGGGCTCCTCCTCCTAGCCATGGATTTCCTTATACCGCGGCATGTAGATAATATACATAAAGATTTCTAAATTACTAACCAGACTGGAGAAACAGATCCATCATGATTGGTGATATCATCGAACGGTGTCCACGAGCTACTCGTCGGTTAACGCCCATGCATCCGCACATCCTGCCGCTGGATGCCGATCTCACACCATTTTTATATACAGATGTTCATATATGCGCTCCCGTCTAGGTAACAAAAGAATAATTTCGCCAACAGGGTTTTAATACGCACTTGCGGTTGGACATGGATATGCTGCGCTGAGGGCGCGGAGTGATTGCAGATGTCCGGCAAGAATGGCGAATTCAACGATGTCCCCTCGGGACCTGGCAACAGACAGAGACTCAGATTCGAGACGCTACAGCTCCATGTCGGGCAGGAGGAGCCCGATCCGGTCACGGACGCCCGGGCGGTCCCGATATACCTGACCGCATCCTACGTCTTCAAAAGCTGCGACCATGCCGCCAGGAGATTCACCCTGGAGGACCCGGGTAACATATACGGAAGGCTGACCAACACCACCCAGGAGGTCTTCGAGAGGAGGATGGCCGCACTGGAGGGCGGCACCGCCGCCCTGGCCGTGTCCTCCGGGGCCGCCGCCATAACCTATGTGGTACAGAACCTGGCGGGGACCGGGGACCATGTGGTGTCCTCCAACGCCATATACGGCGGTACGTACAACTGCTTCGCCCACACCTTCGTGAGGCACGGGATAACCACCACCTTCGTGGACCCCGACGACTATGAAGGGTTCGAGAGGGCCATAAGGCCGAACACCAAGTGCCTCTTCGTGGAGACGATCGGCAACCCCAACGCCCAGATAAGCGACGTCGAGAGGATGGCCGACATAGCCCACCGGCACGGGATACCCCTCGTGGTCGACAACACCTTCGCCACCCCCTATCTGTTCAGGCCCCTGGAGCACGGGGCGGACATCGTGGTGGAGTCCGCCACCAAGTTCATCGGGGGCCACGGGACCATACTGGGCGGCGTCATCATAGAGGGCGGCGGCTTCGACTGGGAGGCCAGCGGGAAGTTCCCCGTGATGACGGAGCCCGACCCCAGCTACCACGGCATAAGCTTCGCCAGGGACTGCGCGGAATCCCCGCTGTGCACCAGGATAAGGGCCATACTCCTCAGGGACACAGGCGCCTGCATATCCCCGCTCCACGCCTTCGGGTTCCTCCAGGGCCTGGAGACCCTCTCCCTCAGGGTGGAGAGGCATGTGGAGAACGCCCTCAGGGTGGTCGATTTCCTCAAGGGCCATCCCAACGTGGACAGGGTCAACCACCCCTCTCTGCCCGACCATCCCAACCACGCCCTGTACGGGAGGTACTACCCCAACGGGGCGGGATCGATCTTCACCTTCGAGGTCAAGGGCGGATTAGAGCAGGCCAAGAAGTTCAGCGACTCGCTGAGGATCTTCTCCCTGCTCGCCAACGTGGCCGACGTGAAGTCGCTGGTCATACACCCGGCGAGCACCACCCACTCCCAGCTGACAGCCGCCGAGCTGGAGGAGCAGGGTATAAAGCCGAACACCGTCCGCCTTTCCATCGGCACGGAGCACATAGAGGACATACTGGCGGATCTGGACCAGGCGCTGAGGGCCTCCGGGGACTGAGCGTGCCGGAAGGACGGGACGGACCCCGCTGCACGGGGCTCCTGCCCGTTCATCCCCGGAAACGGGATTCCTGGAACGGCGCTCAGTCCGCTCCGTTCTCCCCGCATCCGGAGTGCATGACTGATGCCAGATCCCCGTCCGAGGACGAGAGTATCCACTTCAGCGGATGGAACGAGCTGGAGGTCTCCCTGCCCAGCGATGCCACGGCATAGTACCTTACATCCTTGAAGACGGACTCCAGGGTCTTCACGAACTGCTCCTGCCCGTTGTCCACCAGGAAGCCCCTGGCGGCCGGGTCGGAGTCCGTGCCCGCGCTGGGGGACAGCATCTCGGACACCCGGGGGGTGTCCGCCTTCGTGAGGACCACCGCCACAGGTATCGTGGTGGTGTAGGAAGGACCGGTGCCAGTGACCTCGTTGAACATGGACAGGAACGAGGACAGGGTGTCGAGGGGGGTGGACCTCCTGACGGATGTCTGCGGTGAGATCAGGGAAAGAGGGTCCACGGTGAACAGGAATCCGTCCGTGTACGTGAAATACTCCTCGAATATGACCTTGTCCTCCCGGGGCTCGAACTCCGCGCCGGAGATGTCGTTGATCAGCAGCTCCTTCTCCCTGGAGAACCTCCTGCTCTTCAGGAAAACTATCTCGGAGTCCCTCTCGCCCGGTTCCGTGCGCATGGCGGACTCCGGCTGGCGGTAACGGCCGCTGCTGACCCAGGGGGTCACAGGGTCCAGGGAGAAGCCGCATTCCTTCGAAGCCTCGTCCAGGTTGTTCAACGCGGACAGGACCAAGGTCGTCTTCCCGGAGGCGGGGGCGCCCACGGTGGAGATGACGATCGGGCGCGCCTCCCGGGTCATTATGTCTCTCCCGCAGAACGGGCAGACGCTCCTCAGCTGTCCGCGTTTCCCGTCATCGTACGTGCACGGCATGTCGTGGCCCCTGCTGCAGGTATGGTATCTGGTCCCGCACTCGTTCGGTATCGGATAGCTCAGGATCTGGTCGCATCTGCATCTGACGTTCGGGCGCAGGAAGTTGCGCTTGCAGTGGGGGCACACGGCGTACTCGGTGTTCTCCAGGTACTCCTCGGAATCCGACCTGGACGCGCCCCTTATCTTCGCGCCCATGACTGCCTTGAGGATGAGGAACGGGAGCACCATGACGAGGTCCATGAGCAGGGCGAACGGCAGGGCGAACAGGAAGAAGAACGCCACAGGGATCAGCATCAGGAAGCTGAGCCTGTATGCCGCCAGCATTCCGTTCCAGGGAAGCAGCAGCATCCTGGCTGCGGCGTTGCCGCGGTGGGTGAAGAGCTTCTCCTTGGGTTCCTCCTCGCCGTGGCACATGTCCTTCGACACCTTGACGAAGGGACCGCTGGCCACCAATAGGAACCCCGCAACGGTGAAAGCCGCCACCAGGAACCTCCAGTACCTGTCGATGTCGAAGCCGCCGGACGAGGATGCGATGACATCGTGCAGAGAGACGGATATCCAGTTCATCATGTCGACGTAGCCCGGGAGGCTCATGAAGAGACCTTGCTCCGCACCGGGCACGGGCAGGAGCATGTACATGGAATACACAGCGGCGCCCTCCGCGACCAGCTGGGCATAGAGCGAGTATGCGAAGCATGCGGCTATATAGGCAAGGCCTATGCCGGACACAGTCCAGTACAGATTCCTGTTGGCCCTGTTCATGTGAGGGGGATATGTGATTCCGATTATATGGTTTTCCGGAGAACGGGTCCGCGGCACGGTAGCATCCGACAGGGACGCGGATGGCGTTGAAAAGGACCCGTTCCCCCGACACATCGGAGGGCGGGCCCCCGGGTGCCTCGTGGACGGGCGACCCGCCCGCCGTCATCGGCACCCGGCCGGGGAGACCGGGCGTCAGACGGGGTTTAGCACGTAGACGCTGTAGCTCAGGTATCCCGCGAAGGTCACCCACAGCAGATACGGTATCTGCAGCATACCCGCGCGGCGGTCGTGCATCCAGAACACGATTATCATCGCCAGGACGGACAGCCATATGGCCACCAGGATTATGAAGGCCAGCAGGTAGTCCGCGAGGACGAAGAATACCGGGGACCACACGATGTTCAGGGAGAGCTGCACCCCGAACACCACGTACGGCTTGAGGTCCTGCTTACCGACCGTCTTTATGATCATGTACAGGGACACGGCCATGAGTATGTACAGTATCGTCCAGACTATCGGGAACAGATATCCGGGAGGATACACCGGGGGTAGCACCAGAGTGCTGTATATGCCTATGCTGTCTCCCGACACGAAGCTCGATATCATTCCGGCCGCAAGACACAGCAGCAGGCACGCCAGCAGTATCTTCCAATCCATCTTCTTCAGTATGTTCTCCAAGTCCACACCTTTTCATAAATACGCATTGTGTCCTTTTAAGGGAAGCGTATCCGGACGGTAATCATGAACGATGAATTGAAAAACATTAAGACGGGGGCATGAGCCCCCTGTTTCCATCGGTTCAGGCTTCTCCCCGGTCTCACGACCTCATCAGACGCATGACGACCACGATCGCCAGGATCACGACGACGATGACCAGCACGATCATCAGTATGTCGGTCAGGGACATGCCCGCGGGTGCGGGCTGGTCCTTGGTGACTCCGGTGACGCCGGTGATCTGTC
>JAJBAV010000072.1 GCA_020532085.1 Candidatus Cloacimonadota bacterium
CGCCTTGAGGCCCAGTAGGACCAACGGGTCCCGGAACGCCTTGAGGCCCAGTAGGACCAACGGGTCCCGGAACACCTTGAGGTCCAGTAGCACCAATGGGTCCTTGGATACCTTGAGGCCCGATGGCTCCTTGGTCCCCTTTGTCTCCTTTTGTAGCCATTAAACTCCAAAAAGATTCACTGGGCGGAGCGTTGGAAGTTGAAGCTGCGTGTCCTTGTAGACAGATGTACGAGGAGCCATTGTGCTGCAAACCATCCCCTGTTTTGTATGATGTTCCTTCTTTCCACTCACCTTGCCATTGGATAGGAGCCTCAATATTTACATCAGCTCCTAACGGTATGACCACGACTCTGTCCTCACCATGCATTTCTGAAATAAAAAGAGTTATGCAAAAAAAGGCAATGATGGAAAATTTCTGTTTCAAGTGGATCACCATGTTTGGGATGAAATATAGCGTTAACCTATTTTAACGACGGAAACTCCTTGAGTAGATAATCAGAAGCTGGGAACGGCCACCCCTTCACAGTCGCCCAAAACAGACGATTTTGGATGGTGTACCCCTCAAAGTGAAAAAAATCAACCCCGGCAGATTACCTATACCATGCAACTTGCCCGGCCCATCTGGCCAAGTGATTGTTGCCAACTGCGGCTGCGGCAGCTGGGCACCGATGGGATCGAGACGGGTGTGAAGGCGGTAGGTATGGGACTGCGAGAATCGTGGGGAGGTGGTTGCGGTGAACAGGTGAGAGCCGCAATGAACAACTCGGGCCCATCTTTCTCCACCTGCGCCACATCCACCTGATCGTGCCAGTAGCCCGCATCCGCGGCCAACGCCCGGGGGACGTTCCCCGATCCAGGCAGCGTCCTGGTGGCGTTCATCGCCTCCACCATCGGCGCAAACTGGTGGACATCGTACTCCTCTTGGGTGACTTCAGCGCTGACTATGCACTGGTCCGTCGTCACGATCGCCTGCGCGGTGTATCCCTGCACATGTCCCGGCGAGTCTTCATGATCCGGCTTTCCGGATCCGTGGTGTTCGCCTTGCGATCTTGGTTGACCTTCTGCTCAGGCGGCGGCGCCGGCTTGCGGCCGGTTTTCTTCCGGCCGCTCTGCTGTTCCTCCTCCGCCCGTTGGGACAGCTTCTGTTGCTGAAACAGGCACTTGGCCGTTTCCAGCCGGGCCAGCCGTTCGCGCTTGCCCCATAAAGCAGGGGGCAGTTCATCGCCTCGGCGATCCTTGCCGTAGTGGGCATCGTCGTCGGCGTCGCTCGTTCGCATCTCTTTCTGCAGCTTGCTGATCTTCTTCTCGAGCTGCGCCTGTGTCAAGGTTGGCCACCAGCGAACCGTTGACCAGCATCTTGGTCCCATCCAGGAACACCCTCCCCGCCTTGGCCAATCCCGCCACGTAGCAGAGCAGCAGTTCCTGAGCGAACAGGTGGTTGAGCGCCTCCTCGAGCCGGCTGCGGAACCGGGCAAAGGCGCAGTGGTCCGGCTGGATGTTGCCGGTCAGCCACAGGAACGCCACCTGGTTTTCGCAGGCTTTGGCGATCCGCCGCGACGAGCGGATGTCGCTACACCAGGCGTAGAGCAGGGTAGCCAGCATCATCTGCGTCTTTGGGGAGCAGGACAGGCGAACACGTTACCAACCTGATTATCATGAAAAACGATGAAGGGGGGGGCGAGTTGCTTCCATGGCGATTATCGCTTCCTTCCGGGCGGACCGTCTTCGCGGGCAATGGCTCTTCGCCCGGGGATTCCTGGAAATCCTGGATTGCGTCGAAAGTGGCGTAGAGGCAACAACAATCCGTCATCATCTTCATCCAATAATTGAAGCTCGTGGCGAGGGTGGGAGAACCTTCTCTTCCTATCGAACAATCGTCAGCGAACGTGGCGGGCCACAGGAAGGAGTGGTCGCCTTGGCGACTCCATCTATCGCCTGAAACCGGCTGGCTCCATTTTCACCCACTTTCTGAAATTCCCCTGGGCGGTGAAGCCGCAATAATCCTCTCCCGGGACTGAACAAGGCAGGAGTGCGAAATCCCTGTCAACCAGTCTACGTGGCTACCTCGGTCAAGCTGAGACGAGAGGGGTGCCCTTATGGAGTGAATGCCCGTCTGTCTTAACAGACCAGCAGTTCCCGATATCTCGTCACGCCCTGTTTTTAGAGGGTATGAGGGAATCGGCTTTCGTAAACTTTTTGGAGCAATCGCATGATGCTGCGGGCGGTTGGCCACGTTACGGCGAACCACCGGCCGTTGTTTAATTAACTCACTAAAAAACATAACAAATTTATCGGCAACCAGGCATTTTTCTCTTGACAGCGCGCTGAGGGCGGAAATCGATTTTTCATGGAATTTCAAATAATTACATGGGAGATCGAACATGCCATCACCAAAAATTATCTCGGCCAAGGCGTTGCAACTGGTTGCCCCGACAAACGGAAGAGCGGTGAGCGAAACTCTCCACGTGGACGCATTGATCCAGACGCTCAAGGCTGATTTTGGCAAAATTACCGATCAGCGGGCCAACAATGCCAGGATCGCCCTTGATGACGCGATCATGTCTGCCTTTGCCGTGTTCCATCTAAAAGATCAGTCGCTGCTGGCCTTTGATGAACGGCGGCGCAGGGAGCCGGAAAACCTGCATACGGTCTATGGCGTGACCGACATTCCCTGCGACTCGCAGATGCGAGCCATCCTGGATGAGATTGATCCAGCCTACCTGCGGCCGGCGTTTCGCACTGTTTTTCGGCGGCTGCAGCGTGCCAAGAAACTGGAGTCGATGACGCTGCTGGACGGCCACTATCTGCTCAGTGGGGACGGTACGGGGTTTTATTCCTCAACCAAGGTGGCCTCGCCCTACTGCCTGAAGAAAACGCGTCGCAACGGCGTGGCAATGTATTACCAGCAGATGTATGCCGCGGCCCTGGTACATCCGGATCGTCGCGAGGTGATCACCTTCTTCCCCGAAATGATTACCCGCCAGGACGGTTCGGAGAAAAACGATTGCGAGCGGAACGCGGCCCGTCGTTTCTTCGAGGCGCTGCGGCGTGAGCACCCGCACCTCAAACTGATCGTCACCGAGGATGCACTCAGCAGCAATGCGCCCCATATCGAGGATCTGCAGCGGTTGAACCTCCGTTTTATCCTTGGCGTCAAGCCAGGGGATCACCAGTTTCTGTTTGCATGGGTGGATGAGGCCATTGCCCAAGGGCAAGTCACCGAGTTGCAGCAGGTGGATGCCGACGATCCGGACAAGCTGCATTTTTTCCGCTTTGTCAACCAGGCGCCGCTCAATGGGTCCCGCCAGGATCTCCTGGTCAACTTCCTTGAATACTGGCAGGTCGACAAAAATAATCGGGTGACCCGGTTCAGTTGGGTCACCGATCTGACCATCACCCCGGAAAACGCCTGGGAGATCATGCGAGCCGGCCGTGCCCGGTGGAAGATCGAAAACGAAACCTTCAACACCTTGAAAAACCAGGGATACAACCTGGAGCATAATTACGGACTGGGCAAGAAGCATCTCAGCGCGGTGTTTGCCATTCTCATGATGCTGGCCTTTCTTGTCGACCAGGTGCAGCAGATGAGTTGCCATCTCTTTCAGGCCGCCTTGCAGGAACTCGGTTCCAAAAGGGCGCTGTGGGAGATGATGCGCAATTATTTCCGCATGTTCAGGGTTGATTCGATGGAGACGATCTTCCGGGTGCTGGTCTACGGTCCGGGCGGATATATTGTGCTGGAGGAAGACTGGCTCGGTTAGCGCGCACGTCTTCCGGCAAAGCTGTCAAAGAGCATCCCCTGCAGTCGTTTCTGAAAGGGGGGGGGATCAGTGCGCCCGAAAAGAGCCCAATAAGCCCAAAAAACAGGATGCTGGCGCCCTCCGGGCAGAGAAGGCAACGCAAATATGCGTTACACTACCACCGATGGACCCAGTAAAGACCTCAATGCCATTCAAGATGGCTCGCTTGGGGACATAATGGGAATTGCTGGCATCTGTATGGAACAGCATCCAAACTGCTCTCACAGAGGCCGGATTCATCGTTGCCAATGTATCAGCCCTGGACAAAAAGCAGGGTAGCTTCAAGGCCGTTACTACCCCAACCGCTGTCAAGCAAGACCTCGTCATCTCAGCATATAAACCCAATGGCGGCTTTGAAGAGCGCTTTAAGAAGGAAGCGCAAACCGAAGAAGGCGTGTGGGATTTTGTCCGAACGCACTTGAAGTATCTGCCGGTCACGAAGCAGCAGGGAACCTTGCTGCAGTTTGTCCCGGAACGTGATCCGCGCATCCTGTTCGACCAGATGGTGGCTTACTACGTCCGCAAGGGCTATCCCGTGCCGATCTCCAGCCAGGAGTTCCAAATCGGTCTGTCGCAGCGTTTCATCGAGCGTGACGGCATGTTTTTCCTGCCGGACCAGGTGGCCGAATACGATCGCAAGAAAATGACCTCGGGTGAACTGAAACAGATGGCCATGTTCGTCTCCGACGAAGCATCCGCCATCCAGTGGCTCCGCCAGCTTATCAGAGAAAAGCCGCAGACCTTCTCCGACGTCAACCCGCATTTCATGCAGCAGCTCGGCGGCTGGAGCAAGAACGAGGCTCAGCTCGACCTGCGCGAACTGCTGAATCAGAACTTCCTCTGCTACGACGGCAAAGGCCCCGTGCCCGAGCAGATCCACGCCTACCTTTCCACCAACTGGAAAGAGTTACGCAACCTGCCCAAAGATGATCCGGCGCTGGTGACCAAAGCTCGCGACCGCTGGTACGTGCCCGATCCCAACAAGGCAGGCGACCTCGAGAAGCTGCGCGAAAAGGCACTGCTCAAGGAGTTCGAGGAGTACAAGGCAGCCAAGAAGAAGCTCAAGGTCTTCCGCCTGGAAGCTGTCCGCGCCGGATTCAAGAAAGCCTGGCAGGAACGCGACTACACCGTCATCGTCGCCGTGGCCGACAAGATCCCCAACAACGTCCTGGAAGAAGATCCCAAGCTGCTCATGTGGTACGACCAAGCCGTTACAAGAATGGGAGGCGAATAATGTTTCTCAAGGAAGTTGTTCTCCAAAATTTCCGTGGCTACAAGAATCAGCATCGAATTCAGATAGACCAGCTCACGGCGTTTATCGGAAAAAATGATGCGGGAAAGTCCTCCATATTTGATGCCTTGGCCGTTTTTTTTGA
>JAJBAV010000073.1 GCA_020532085.1 Candidatus Cloacimonadota bacterium
TCCGAGGTCGTACACCATGACGGTCTTGTTGCCTGCCTTGTTATATCCGTACGATATCGCCGCAGCCGTCGGCTCGTTGACTATCTTCTGTATTTCGATTCCGCATTTCTCGCCGGCCCTGATGGTGGCGGTTCTCTGAAAATCATTGAAGTATGCGGGTACCGTTATAACTGCAGAATCAATTTTATGTCCGGTCCTCGCCTCGGCGCCGGCAATAAGATATCTCAGCAACATGGCGGAAAGGTCTTCTGCCGAGTACCTTGCGCCGTATGCAGTCATAGAATATTGGGTGTCGCCCATTGCGCGTTTGAACGAGGCTGCAATAATGCCCTCCCCCCGAGACTGCAAGCTTTTTGCAGTCTCACCGACGTGAATCGTTCCATCAGGGCAGAAACAGATTACGGAAGGAGTAAGCAAGTTACCGTGTGCGTCGGGGATTATGACAGCCTCGCAGCTGTCCTTATCGTAATAAGCTATCGTTGAGTAGGTTGTCCCGAGGTCAATACCTACCTTCATCCATGCATCCCAGTCACGCGTATGTGCTCGACCGATTTAATACTTGGCAAATCAATACGAAATCCGTAAACTGGCTATTGCCGGCCCCCACTTTATTTCCGGAAAAATCAAATTACGAATTCCGCAGGGGACAGTATCATAGGAATCTCCCGTAAACTCTGGTACCGTTTACGATGGCTATCGCTGCAACCCCAACGTCGGCGAATATTGCAAACCACATCCCGGTCAGGCCGAAAGTGGCAAGTCCCAGTGCGGCAAATTTGAACCCCAGTGAGAAAACAATGTTCTGGTATGCGATTTTTCGTGTCCTCCTTGATATTCTGATGGCCTCCGGCAGCTTCCTGAGGGAATCGTTCATTATGACCACGTCCGCTGCCTCTACTGCGCTGTCGGAACCTATGCCCCCCATTGCCACTCCGACATCGGCCCTTGCTATCGAAGGCGCGTCGTTGATGCCGTCTCCGACATATGCCAGGGAACCCGATCTGTTTTCGAGTCCGAGATACTCTTCAAGCCTGTCCAGTTTGTCCTCCGGAAGCAGTTCGCTGTGGACGTTCGTTATTCCGACGATTTCCGCCACCCGGCTGGCCGATGTTCTGTTGTCGCCGGTCAGCATTATCACGTCCTTCACGCCCAGCTCCCTCATCTCGCGGATGGCTTCGGCGGAATCGTCCTTCGGCTCGTCCGATATGGAAATATGGCCGCCGTACGTGCTGTCGATCGCGACGTGTACATTGGTAACGCCATCGTGTGTGCCGCACGGTTCTATACCTATTTCCCGCATGAGCCTGGCATTCCCCGTGTGAACAGTGTGTCCGTTGACCTCGGTCCTTATGCCCTTTCCTGCTATGTTCACCGATTCTCCGATATCCTCAGGGTCGATAACGCGTCCGTAGCGACCTATTATCGCCGCGGATATCGGATGGTCTGAGTGATACTCTGATTTCGCGGCATACTCCAGCAGGTCGTCCTCTGTGACTCCGTGAGCATGGATGCCGCTGAAGTCGAACGATCCTTTGGTAACGGTGCCGGTTTTGTCCACTACGACTGTATCTACTAGTGCCAGCCTATCCATTACATCCCCTCCGTTGATCAGGATGCCGGATTTTGAGGCACGTCCTACCCCGCAGAAAAATGTCAGCGGCACAGACATGACAAGGGCGCATGGGCAGGAAACCACAAGGAACACCAGCGCGCGATAGACCCATACGTCGGAAGGCAGTCCAAACAAAAGCGTCGGAACGGTCGCAACTATAATTGCGGCAGCGACGACAGCGGGCGTGTAGTACTTTGCAAAAGTGGTTATGAATTTTTCCGTCTTTGCTTTTCTCGACCCCGACTCCTCGACCATTGCAAGGACGCGTGCGACCGCTGAATCAGAGTATTCTCTGTCCGCCCTTATCACAAGGGTGCCAGTCATATTTATGCATCCGCTTAGGGCGGATTCCCCGGGAGCGACGTCCCTCGGCATCGACTCGCCGGTGAGCGCTTTAGTATCCAGAGACGAAGAGCCGGACAGTATGGTTCCGTCTATCGGGATACGTTCCCCGGGAAGCACTACGAAATGTTCGCCTATAGCGACGTCCTCCGGTTTGACGGCGAGCTCATAACCGTTCCTGACCACTCTTACTGAAACAGGCTGCATCTCTACCAGTTCGGAGATGGACTTTCTTGTTTTCTGTACAGCGGCCTCTTCGAACAGCTTCCCGACGCAGAAGAATAGTATTACCGCCGCACCTTCGATGCTTGCACCGATGATGAAAGCGCCGGCGGAAGCGATGATGGCCAGGAAGTTCTCGTCGAGTATCATGCCGTAACGGAGGCTCTTTGCCGCGGAGATGGCCACAACATAGCCTGCAATCGCATAAGCTGTTATGAGAACGGCCATCGAGGCCGTCTCCTGACCGGTGTAATGCAGTAAGGCACCGATTGCAAATAGCAAGCCCGAGATCAGAACTTCTGCTGTTCTTCGACGCAAGTGGGTTCAACCCCTTATCAATCTGGAGTCCGGCTCTATACTTTTGACTATGATCCCGGCCTCCATCTCTATTCGGCCGATATCTGTTTCGTCGGCATCGACGATCAGCTTTTTGGACATGAATATTACGGACGCGGATCTAACGCCTTGTATTTTGGAGATCTTCCTTTCCATCTTGGCTGCGCAGTTCGCGCACCCAAGGTTCTCGATGACGAAAGCGGCTCTCATTTCTCCTCCCCCAGATGCTCGGACGCGAAGTCGATTATCGATTTGACGTGGTCGTCGCAAAGCGAGTAGTATACGAATTTTCCGTCCCTGCGGGATTTGATGAGCCTGGACCTTTTAAGCGCCTTAAGTTGGTGGGAGACTGCAGAATCCGACATCATCAGAGATGCGCCGATGTCGCAAACACACATCTCGCTCACTTCCAGCGCCATCAATATCTTGACCCTGGTGCTGTCGCCGAACAGGCTGAAGAACTCGGAAAGCCTGAAAACATCCTCCTCTTTGGGTATGCTTTTTCTTACAAGTTCTACAACGTCCTGATGTGTCACGTGCACATCGCAGATATCTCGATCGTAATTTTCCATATGGTCACCCAATTGAATATATGCTAATTGAATGAATGTTCAATTATAAAAAGATAAAGATAAGAGGTTTGCCGAAGACGTCAGTCCACAGTTTTCAGTCCCAGCAGCATGCAGTAGTTCTCTATCTTAGCCATGGTCATCCCTTTTCAATGTCGCACAGCCCTATTCCGCCGGAGCTCACCGCAGTGGCTATAGTTCCGAAAGTATCTCCCAACTGATCGATCGTTGTAAATAGCACATCCTCGTCGGCCGTTGCGATCTGCCTGAGGAACGACCTGTCGGCTTCCCCGTAACCGACAGCCACGGTCGTGATCCCGTCCATACGGCATTCCATGGCCTGAATTACGGCCATGTCTCTGTTCCCCCACTTCCCGTCGGTAAGGACCACTATGATATTGTTGCCCGCCTTGCCCATCAGCATCCTCCGCGCTTCTTTGAACGGAGAGGCATCGGTACCCCTCCCGGCCATTTTTAATTGCAGGCCCTCTATCGAGCGGGCTATAGCGTAGCGGTCCAGAGTGAGATCCCTGACGACTATCGTCTTGTCGCCGAAAACAATCAATCCGAATTTGGTGTTTACATCGGCGACCTCCCTGATGAATCTGGACATTGCCTTCTTAGCCTTTCCCAGCGGTTCGTCCTTCATACTGCGTGAAATGTCCATCGCAATGACAATGTTCTTCTGGACCGGGGCGTTGGAAGGTCTGTTTTCAGGACGTCCCCCCATCCATGATATATCTCCGGGCAGCGTTTCGGATTCCACTGCCAGCTCGCTCCCGTTTTGGAAAGCTGATATGCATACAACTCCGTTCTCGTCGTAATTGTACCCTATCTCGACGACAACGCCCTCTCCGTTGTTCATTATCCCGGATATCTTCATCCTTGCAAGGATCACACAGTCCAGCGGATTGCGCGATTCGCCCTGTAGCGTGAAGAGCTCGATGCTGTCGGTCAGGTTCCCTGGTTCGATCCTGAAGGGCTTCCTAACCGACGATGGGACGCTGGAGTTGCGTTTTATCATTATTTCGTTGATGAATTTCTTGCCGTCTTCCCTTACAGAAAGGGCCCCGAGGCTGTGGGAAGTGACATCGGTCACGCCCATGGGCTTCCTGCCTTCGATTCCGAAAAGATATGCGGTCAGCGCGGCGCCCTTGGCAACCGCCAAGTCGGTGTCAGCGTGCTTGATCACCTTCCTCCCGGATATTCTGGCCAGGCGGCCCGGAATGCCGGGGAGTCTTGTAGAACCCCCGACGAGGAGGATCTCGTCAATATCCTTCCATTCCAACCTAATGTCTGCCAGCACCCTTTCGCAGACTTCCAGGGTCGAATCGAAAAGAGGCTCGGTCATATCGTTGAACTGGTCCCTGGTGAGCGTATAATCGGCGGCATCGCCCTCATATTCAAGGTGGGTTATGACGCAATCGGCTTCAGACAGTTCCTTCTTAAGGTCCTCGGCGACCACTATCAGTTTGTTCTTTGCAGATTCACAGTCCCTGAGATCGATGTTAAACTCGTCATTGAACTTTCCGCAGAAATACGACATTATCGCCTGGTCCCAGTCTTTTCCGCCGAGAATGTGGTTTCCTTCCGTGCCAAGTACGTTTATGTTCCTGTTTTCGATGCGGACGACGGTTATGTCGAAAGTGCCTCCTCCGAGGTCGTATACCATTACTGTTTTGTTGCCTGCGTTGTTGTATCCGTACGAAACGGCCGCGGCAGTAGGCTCGTTGACGATCTTAAGAACATCAATCCCGCATTTCTCGCCGGCCCTGATGGTGGCGGTTCTCTGAAAATCATTGAAGTATGCGGGTACCGTTATAACTGCAGAATCAATTTTATGTCCGGTCCTCGCCTCGGCGCCGGCGATGAGGTATTTCAGCAATATGGCGGAAAGGTCCTCTGAAGAGTATCTCCTGCCGTACGCTGTCATGTAATATTGGGTGTCTCCCATGGCACGTTTGAAAGATGCCGCGACGACGCCCTCA
>JAJBAV010000074.1 GCA_020532085.1 Candidatus Cloacimonadota bacterium
CCGCATCTACTCGATGCTGATGGATTATGCGGGGCACGTCACCGTCAAGATCGACGGCATCGCAGCAAGCGCGGCCTCGGTCATCGCGATGGCGGGCACCAGGGTGCTGATGGCCCCCACCGCCCTGATGATGATCCACAACCCCATGACCATCGCCTACGGCAACCACGCCGACATGCAGAAGGCCATCGGGATGCTGGACGAGGTGAAGGAGAGCATCATCAACGCCTACGAGCTCAAGACGCACCTGGGCAGGGCGAAGATCAGCCACCTCATGGACAGCGAGACATGGATGAACGCCAACAAGGCCATCGAGCTTGGCTTCGCAGACGGCCTGCTCGAGGACGAGAAGAAGAAGGCCGACGAGGCCTCCTACTCGTTCTCCGCCAGGAAGGCCGAGCTCTCGCTGATGAACAAGATCACCACCAGATACGCACACACGCAAGAAGCGCCTTCGGACGAAGGAAAGGCCGCCCTCGACGAGCTCGAGAAGCGGCTGAATCTCATCAGACCCCAATAGGAGAAGAACATGGGCAAGATCAACGACATGCGCGCACAGCGCGCGAAGACCTGGGAACAGGCCAAGGCATTCCTCGATTCCAGGCGCAACGAAAAGGGCATCCTGGGCGCCGAGGACAGGGCGACCTACGAACGGATGGAGGCGGAGATCGTGGACCTCGGAGCCGAGATCGAGAGGCAGGAACGCATCGAGGCATACGAGCGAGAGCTGAACGCACACGTGGGCTCTCCCATCACCAGCCGCCCCGAGACCGCTGCCAAGGGCGAGAAGAAGGGGGGCCGTGCAAGCGACGAGTACCGCCAGGCATTCTGGAACCACCTGCGCCGCCGCGAGAACGCACCTGAACTGCGCAACGCCCTGCAGGTGGGAACCGACAGCGAGGGCGGATACCTGGTTCCCGACGAGTTCGAGCACACCCTCATCGAGGCGCTTCAGGAGGAGAACATCTTCCGCTCGATCGCACGCATCATCCAGACCTCCAGCGGCGACCGCAAGATTCCCATCAGTGCCTCCAAGGGCGAGGCTGCATGGATCGACGAGGAGGGAGCATATCCGGAGAGCGATGACTCCTTCGGGCAGGTATCCATCAGCGCCTACAAGCTGGGCACGATCATCAAGGTGAGCGAGGAGCTGATCAACGACAGCGTGTTCGACATCGAGGGATACATCGCACGCGAGTACGCGCGTCGCATCGGGGCCAAGGAAGAGGCGGCCTGCTTCACCGGCGACGGGACCGGAAAGCCGCTGGGCATCCTTGCAACAAGCGGAGGTGCGCAGGTGGGAGTGACGGCGGCATCGGCTGCAGCCCTCAGCTGCGACGAGGTCATCGACCTGTACCATGCGCTTCGCTCCCCCTACCGCAAGAACGCGGTGTGGCTGACCAACGACTCGACGATCAAGGCGCTGAGAAAGCTCAAGGACGGCAACGGGCAGTACATCTGGCAGCCCTCGCTGACTGCGGGCACCCCCGACACCATCCTCAGCCGGCCTGTGAAGACCTCGGCCTACATGCCCGAGATCGCAGCAGGGGCGAAGACGCTGGCCTTCGGGGACTTCTCGTACTACTGGATCGCCGACCGCCAGGGCAGGACCTTCAAGCGCCTGGGCGAGCTGTTCGCCCCCACCGGCCAGGTTGGCTTTCTGGGCAGCCAGCGCGTGGACGGGCGCCTGATCCTTCCCGAGGCCGTCAAGGTCCTCGTGCAGAAGGCCTAGGGGGATGACGATGGGATACAACACCAAGAACCATAGGAGCCAGGGCGGGGAGTCCATCCACATCGGAGGCGAGGTGATCCTTGCCGCCACCTCGAGGCTCACCATCGAGGCGGGGGCGGTCATCGAGGGCCTTCAGGCCGGGACCGCAACCCCGGCGGCAAGCCAGGCGGACAGCACCGCAGCGACAATCGAGGACCTTGCAGCAGACTTCAACACGCTGCTTGCAGGGCTCAGGACCGCAGGCCTCATGGAAGCCTGACGGTAATCATCGACGACGGCGTCCCTGCACCAAGCGGGGGCGCCGCATACCCTAGGGAGGCTGCATGATCGCAACCATCGCCATGTTCAACACCTACAGCGGAAACTTCGAGGACTCGGGCGAGGCGGTGCTGCTCAAGACGGCCTTCCTCGACTCGGCCGAGGAGATAGCGGCCTCCTACCTCGGGTTCGACCCGAACCTGAGAACGTACACTGACTTGCTTGCATCGGGTGCAGGCATGCGGCGCCTGTACCTTCCGCTGCGAGGCATCGTCTCGGTTGAGGAACTCCAGGTTGGAAACACAATGGTGGATACCTCCGCCGTGGTGGCATGCGACGACCACATACGGTTCGCAGACGGCCTGACCGTATTCCCCCGCGGGGAGGACAACATACGCGTAAGCCTGACCGCCGGGTGGGATGCACAGCAGATGCCGTCCGTCGTCACCCTCTCGATCCTTCGCATCGCCACGCTCATGCTCAGCGAGACGGGCGGGAACATCGGGCTGACGGGCAAGAGCTTCGCCGACAACAGCCGCACGTTCATCAACTACAGCAACTACCGCAAGTACCTCCAGCCGCTGGACGCTCTTCGGATCATCAGGTTCTGACCATGTGGGGAAAACGAAAACGCTACAGCACCGAAAGCATATCGGTTCAGGCAGAGCTGGACGAGGCGCTCTCCTACCTCGAGGGCCTTGGGGCGAACCGCGACAAGATGCTCAGGCGCCTGCTGGGGGGCATCGGGACTGCTGCCCGGGCGCAGGTGCGCAAGGCCTACAAGAGCCAAGGCCTCTCCAAGGGTACGGGCTCCCTGTACAAGAGCATCAGCCGCCGCGTGATCCGTAGCGGCAAGGCCGTCATCGTGGAGGCGAAGGCCTCATCCGAACAGAACAAGGTCTTCTACGGCTACGCACTGGCCAAGGGGGCGAGGATCACCGCCAGGGACGGCGGCTGGCTGACCTTCCAGAAGGACGGCAAGTGGGTGCGCGTGCATGAGGTGAAGCTTCCCGAGCGCGACTTCGTGGCCGCCCCGGTGAAGGCATACCTGGGCACCACCGCCTTCAAGGCGAAGCTGGACCAGCTGGTGCAGAAGGAGGTGGCGCGCATCGAGAAGGAGAAGAAGCGATGAAGACGGAGATGCAGGTGCTCCAAAGGCTGAAGGAGCTGATCGCTACCTCGCTGGTTGCACTGATGGAACCAGAGGAGGGAACCGCCGTGAGGCAGTTCGACGAGACGAACGTGGAGATCGACTTTCCCGATGTGGACGGGATGCGGCGTCCCACGATGCTCTACATCCAGCCCGACTACGAGAACCTCGAGCCGCTTGGCATGGGAAGCGACCTGGCCACCATGCGCGCAACCGTCTTTCTCCTGTGCAAGGGTGCGCCCAACAGCATCCTGGTGCGGCGCACCTTCGCCTTGTACAACGCCCTGTACCTCTTGGTGCGCGGCGACCCCACCCTGGGCGGCTTCATAGAGGATGCGCGAATCACGGACATGGACTACTACCCCGCCGTAACCGCAAGCGCGACGGTCACGGCCATAGAGGCGAGCGTGGACCTTCAGTGGTCCAAGGAATTCTGAACCAACAAGAGAGGTACATGATATGGCATTTTTTACGGGAACCGGGTCGCGGATCCAGATCGGCAAGGAGGCCTCCTTCGCCCAGGCGGCCGGTCCCACCACCCTGGTGGACCTGACCAGCGAGAGCATCAAGGTTGCGGTGGAGAAAGGCGACGAGGGCTCGCTTCTGGGAAGCAAGACCGCATCGAGCCGGGACCTGCTGGCGGTTACGGTGGAGGGCTCGGTGAGCTTCATCCTCCGACCCGAGTCGGCCGGCCTGATCCTCCATGCAGCACTCGGAGGGGCGGACACCTGCACCCAGGTGGAGAGCTCGGAATTGTACACCCACACCATGGGCCTGTGCGATGTGAACGAGGCCCTTCCCAGCATCACGGTCGTGGTGGACCGAAAGGCCGCGGTCAAGCAGTATGCGGGCTGCACCGTAGGCGCCCTGAGCCTTGACTGTGCGGCCGGCGACTATGTGAAAGGCGGCATCGACCTCAAGGGAACCACCGAGGGGACGGGGACCCTGGATGCGGCCCTGAAGGGGTTCTCCCTGCCCTCCTACCGCTGCACCAACGCAACCTTCACCGTCGACGGGGCCACCTGCGACATCGCAAGTGCGTCGCTGAAGATCGAAAACGCCCTGGAAAGCGCCCCGCGCACCTACGCCTCGGGCCTCTATGCAGGACAACCCCGGCACGGCAAGCGAAGCGTCTCCATCAGCTTCGAAATCCCCTACAGCGCCGAGGTGGAAGAGCTGAAAAGCTCCTACCTGACCAGCGAGGAGCATGCGTCGGTGAGCCTGACCTTTTCCTCCCCGGCCGCCGGGCACACCATCACAATAACCCTTTTGCATGTGGCGATCGGCGAGGTGGATGCGAATGTCGGGGGAACCGGCATCCTCAGCGCCACGATTGCAGGCGAGGCCCTCTCGGTGGGCGAAGATGAGCCCATCACCGTCGTGATCACCGACAAGATTTCCACACCCTACGGAGGATGAGAAAAATGTTCATCAAGACAAGAAACTATGACAAGTGCATCCAGAAGGTGCGCATCGAGGTGGGAACATTGGTGGGGCTGGAAAAGGACGACGAGGCCTTCATCCTGCTCAAGGAGCTTCCCACCCTGGAGATGCTGCGCCTCAAGGAAGCA
>JAJBAV010000075.1 GCA_020532085.1 Candidatus Cloacimonadota bacterium
ACGCCGAGGTTGTGCTAGCCATGCTGCTGTCGATAGCGGCGGCCCTCCTGGTCCAGACGGTCTCCAGACGGCTGTCCGGAAGGGTCGCCCGCAGGGCGTGAGGGCCGTTCACGCGGCCACGGGACCGGATAGCCTTCGGTGCTCGGATGCGAGGAGACCGGACAACGCCGGAGGCAGGTTCGAGGGTGGTGTCAAACAAGAGGTAAACCTACTTACACAATCTGTTGAAACATATCCGATCGGTTAAGACATCGATATCGATCAGGGGTTGAACGGATTTCTAAGGCTCAGAGATCTTCCGGGCATTCCCAAGTGATCATACCCATCCTGATCTCCTGAAGCTCCTCCAAGACGCCGTCGGAGGCGTGGGAGCGGACGACCGAACGTATGGAGTCCAGCTCCCTTTCCCCCACGCTCAGGTATCTTGCCACGTTCGCTGTCTCCCTCTGTATCCTGTCCTCTACACGGTCGCTGACCAGCCTCGTTTCCCTGTAGAACCTGAGCCTCGGTCTCCTGCCCTTCGAAAGCAGGAAGCCGTACGGATAACGCGGGTTGTATCCTTCGTAGGAGCAGTCGTAACCCAGTTCCCTCCATATCTCCGACTCCATGCTGCACCCTCTCCCTGCGGACGATACGTACACGCAGAACCCCCGGGAGCATCTCTCCATCTTCTCCAGCGAATCCGGGGAGTTCATCGCAGGACAGAGAGACGAGAAGACGACGTCGTATCCGCGATCCTCGGGAAACGACCCCCAGTCGCAGCATATGAGACTGACGTCGCGTATGCCGTTCTCCTCGCATAGGCCCGCCGCCCGGGATAGCATGCCCGGGCTCGGATCCAGGCAGGTGATGCTTCCGACGCGCCCGCGGAAGGGAAGTATGCAGGTGCCGGGCCCGCAGCCCACGTCGAGAAGGTCCGTCGACCCCTCCAGAATCCCGTCGGACGACAGGTCCTCCGCGAATGCCCGCACGATCCCGCCGTAGCGCTCGGGAGAGTATCCTGAGGACACGCTCTCCCACATAAGTGTCTCGTCCTCCGGTCTCATCCCGTGCACGCGCATCGGGTGCCTGGACCTTTCCCTGTCCCATTCCTCTGCCGTGTACATCCCATCCTCCGTTCAGAGTATTATTACATGCGGGCGGCCGTAGTTCCTGTCTATGGTTACCCTGACACCGTATGTCTCCATTATGTTCTCTGGTGTAAGGACCTCGGATGCCTCCCCGGCGGCGGTGATACTACCGGAATCCAGCATGACGACCTTGTCGCAGTACCTGAGTGCCATGTCGATGTCGTGCATCACGGCGCAGACCCCCACTCCCTTGACCTTGGCCAGATCCCTGACTGTGTCCATGACCTCCATCTGGTATCTTATGTCCAGGTTGCTGGTGGGTTCATCCAGGAGGAGTATTCCCGCCTCCTGCGCCAGGGCGCGGGCCATCAGGACCCTTTGAGTCTGACCGCTGCTGAGCCTGTTGAAAGGGCGCGAGGCCAGCACATCCACGCCCAGCTCGCGGAGTGATTCCCAGACCACCCTGTCATCGTTGACGCTGCTCTGCCACCCCACGGAGTGGGGACGGCGCCCCATCATTACCACCTCGTACACGGTGGGCGCGGTGTAATCCCCTGTGGAGTTCTGGGGCACGTAACCCATGACCTTGGCGATATCCTTGGCCTTCATTCCGAGTATGTCCTCGGAATCAATCATCATCCTGCCCTGCGAGGGGGAGAGTATGCGGTTGATGCATTTCAGCATCGTGGTCTTCCCGGAGCCGTTGGGGCCCAGTATGCCCATTATCTCTCTCCTTCCGAGATCCAGCCCGACCCCCTTCAGGATTGGGTCGCTCCCGTACGAGAAACAAACACCGTCCACTTTGAGCTCCATGATCGATATGATACTTTGCGAGTACAAAATCTTTATGACGAAATCTATAATTGGTATCATTATGTGTTACTTTTTGGAAAAAAGATATTAACTACCTGACGCTTACAAGGCCGCATGAACAGCAAGGTCATAGCGTTGGTCGCGGTAATCATACTGCTGGCGGCAGGGGCGGGCACATTTCTGGCTCTGAACGACGGCAGGGCCGCGGACAGGGAGCTCGTGGACGGCGAGCTTCAGATCTACGGAAATGCGAACGGCGACTGGAAGATAGACGAGAGGGATATCACAGCACTGGAGAGCATAATCTCCGGCGAGGCCGCTGCAGGCGAGTATTCCGATGCCAATCTCGACGGGGTGATAGACGAGAACGATATCAGCCAGGTCCGGGCGCTCATAGACGGAAGTGCTCAGAGGATATGGCTGGTGGACGGCGACGGGCACGACAAGGAGATCAGCAGGGACATCTCCCGCATAGGGTGCGAGTACTACAGCAACACCGAGCTCATGCTGATACTCGGCCAGAAGGACAAGGTGACGGCGGTGGACAACGCCCCTTACCAGGCCAGGGACTTCTACTTCGGGGAGGGCAGCGCGGTAATGAACATGGTCAACATGAACGCCCCCGACTACGAGCTCGTGGAGAGCATGGATCTGGACATCTTGCTCACGTTCACCTACGCCGGGGCGGAGGAGAAGCAGCAGAAGCTAACCGATGTGGACGTAGTGTATCTGGGGATGTACCGGCCGAACGTGGAGGAGCCCACGAAATCGGAATACTTCCAGGGAATACTGAAGGCCGGATACATATTCGGATGCGTGGAGCGTGCGGAGGAGTACATGGGGTGGCTCCTGGACATAAGGGACCGCATAGACAGCGTGACCTCAGGGATATCCGAGGAGGACAAGCCCACGGTCCTGATGACCAACTACTCCTCGTCCTACTTCCAGACGGGGGTGGAGACCTCCACATGGTCCGTCTACACATCCATTGACCCCATGGTGCAGTCCTGCATCCTGGCTGGCGGACATCCCGCCGCCAAGGATGTTCTCACGGAGGATCAGTACTCGGGTACGTCATCCAGAACGCTCTACGCGGTCAAGGTGGCCCCCGAGGCTATAGTGGCGGCGGACATAGATTACGCGTTCTGCCACTGTGTGAAGTACACCTTCGCCGCGACCGTCGTCGCCGGGCCAGATCACGGCTACGCCGTGTCGGACCAGACCCAGATGGACGAGGCCCTGGCCACCGCCCAGGGGAGGGACCTTGTGGACATCGACAACATAGTGATAATCGCCGGGGACTTCAGGAACGGGGCTTCGGGATGCATGCTGCTGGCGGCATACATGGCCAAGATTCTGCACCCCGACCTGTTCGCAGACATGGATCCCCTGGAATACCACCAGAGCTATGTATCCGACTGGATGGGAATAGAGGACTACGACATAAGGTCTGACGGGGTCTTCATAAGCCCCGCCATGGCATAAACAGGGGCTCCCTCCCCTTTCTATTTCTGTATTGGTAGGCAGTCACCATGATACCCGGCGACCCTTCTGTCTCCACCGAAAGGTACAGGATAGCCCGCATGTTCGCCCGCAGGCTGGCCTTCATATCCTTGGCGGCGGTCGCGGTATGCGCCCTGGTCGGGATATCCATAACCGTGGGCACGTCGGGCATCTCGGCGGAGGATGCATACAAGGCCATAGTCAACTGGGTGCTGCCCGGTACGTTCGGGGACGTTTCCGATCAGACGATGCGCATAGTGATGAACCTCCGCGCGCCCAGGGTGCTAATGGCCGTCTTCGCGGGTGCCTCGCTGGCGATCGGGGGATGCATAACCCAGTCCCTGCTGAAGAACCCTCTGGCCACACCGTACACCCTGGGCGTGTCCTCGGGTGCGGGATTCGGTGCGGCCCTGGTAATCCTCCTGGGGGCAGGCATAGCCGGGGCCGGAACCGAGGGCATTATAGCCAACGCTTTCGTCTTCTCCCTTATACCGGTGGCCGTGGTGGTCGCGGCCTCCAGATTCAGGAACATGACTCCTCTCATGATTGTACTCTGCGGGGTGGCCATGTCCTACGTGTTCAGTGCGAGCAACACCATATTCCAGTTCTTCGGAGAGCCCAGCGCCGTGAAGTCCGTCGTTTTCTGGATGGTGGGGGATCTGAATGAGGTCGTGCTGTGGAACGTGCCGTACGTGGCCGTCGTGGCCGTAGGAGCCCTCGTCGTCGCGATGTTGCTGGCCAAGGACATGAACATAATGAGGATGGGGGACGACACCGCCAGGGGACTGGGCGTCAACACAGACCTGGTCCGCACATCCGGACTGGTGATGGCCTGCCTGCTGACGGCCGTGACCGTCAGCTTCACGGGCTGCATAGGGTTCGTATGCCTCCTGGCGCCGCAGATATCCCGCATATTCGTGGGAGGAGAGATGCAGTACCTCCTGCCGGCCTCTGCACTGACCGGTGCGGCCCTCCTCTCCGTGGCCGACATGGTCGCCAAGACGGTATTCGCACCCGTGATGCTCCCTGTGGGGGCGGTGACCGC
The DNA here is from genome assembly GCA_020532085.1 of Candidatus Cloacimonadota bacterium. Lineage (NCBI taxonomy): Bacteria > Pseudomonadati > Candidatus Cloacimonadota > Candidatus Cloacimonadota bacterium. The sequence goes on from JAJBAV010000075.1 coordinate 4,432, forward strand.
GCTGGTGGGCGGCCCGGTACTGATATTGCTCCTCCTGTCGTCGGTGTCGGCCTCGGCGGGCGTCAGGGATTGATGCCGACGCAGATCGGAGACGGGATGGGAGGTGTACGGATTGAAGAAGAATGGCGCCGAGAGGGAGATTCGAACTCCCGAGGGGAGGTCCCCACGAGCTTTCCAGGCTCGCGCCTTACCGGGCTGGGCCATCTCGGCGTAATGACGGCTAACCCATGATTGCATTAAAAGGTTTT
>JAJBAV010000076.1 GCA_020532085.1 Candidatus Cloacimonadota bacterium
CTGTTCGACGATCAGGGATGCTTCTTTGCAGTGCGTGGTCAGGGCTTTCTCGAATTGTCCCATTTCATTCATGGTGGCAAAGCGCTGGCCTTCGCCCAGATGGGTCGCCAGCGTTTTTGACAGGAAATAATTCATGCTCTCGTTGGTCAGCTTGGCGAAGAACGTGCGGGACAACTCGCCGAACTCCCGTTTTTTCCCGAGCGACGCCAATGCTGCCTGAACGTCACTGGCGTCTGGCGTAAACAAGGAGGGCAGCTTGGGAGAGATGTGTTCGACCAATGCTCCAACCAAGGCCCGCTGCGACATCTCACCCAAGTCAGAGCGGCTACCGTTGGACTCCAGTTTCCGATCCATTGCCTCTGCAACAGCGGCGGCAACGTCGGGCAATGAGGTGTCCTGCGGCAGATTGATGCCGACCGACTGCAGGTGATCGTTGAAGTTGTCCTTCTTGGCAGCAATGGCAAGCTGGGTCATCAGCCATACCGCCTCGGTAAACCCCTCATCGTTGAGCACAAATGAGAAGGCCTTGTCAGCAGCCCGTATTGTGGCGTTTGCGATTTGGGACACGTCGGCACCGGCCGTGATCAGGCCGACCACCTCTTTCCATGCCCTCGATCTTGGAAGGCTCCCAAGTCTGACGTGCCCCATGTCGTTCTCCTTATTTTTCTCGGCCCGGCACCATTATTCGGGCCTTCTGATGACGACGATGCTCCGGGCCTTACGAGCTTCTTTCTTCAGATAGCCTTTCCGTACCAGTTGAGCGATCTGCTCGTGGGCGCTCGCGTGGCTGATGTCGAGGGCTTCCGAAAGTTCCTTCACAGTTGGCGGCAACCCCTTTTCATCGATGAGTTGGCAAATGACCCTCAGCGTCCTGGCTTGGGGGTCGGTTATTTCCGAGACCTTTTTCTTTCCCATGGCGATTGCTCCGTGTCGTAGCCACTGAGCGGATTAAGCCCAATTTATGACCACAGAATATACGACCTGATGAATATCAGGTCAATCAAAAAAACAGGACTTCTCGTCTGATTCCGTCACCTTGCAAAGATCTCCGGTAAGTAACCAACGCAAGTCCGGATAAGGCGGACGTAACCAGATAACCGACCAGAAGCGGAGCTGAGGCGGTTGTGGGTGCCATCAAACGCGCATCCCAACCGCCGACGTTTTCTGGCATCCACACCACCAGCCCCCGGGTCTAACCGGAGGTGTTCGATGTTGGATGTACAGGAGCTGAGAGATGAGCCGGGGGCAGAAATCCACGGCAAAGATGAAAATCCGGAACGGCTTTCGAGCGATGCCAGGCTCCAGGCTGCTGTTTCGATACTGGCAACGGCAGTCCTTCGTAGAAAGGCGAAAAAGTCATGTGGCGGCAGTGATTTACAAATTTTCCAAGTTTCTTCGACCGCGACCAGAGAAGGACTTGATTCGTTGCGCGAACAGAGCGTTCATTCATGACAACTCGTCCGGAACCTAAAATAAGGAGTTGAAAATGAATGAGTTACAGACAGCCGCCCCGAGCGGCAAAACCCAGGACCGAACCAGAAACTCGGTCTTGCGGCAGATGGCGCTGCTGCAGTCCATGTCCTTAGAGCAGCTCCGGGGAAAATGGCTCGACCTCTACGGAGGCGAACCGCCCCAATACAAGAAGCAATTCCTGGTCAAACGGCTGGGCTATCGCATCCAGGAGCTTTTCTACGGAGGGCTATCCGAGCGGGCCAAGACACACCTCGGTCAGGTAGCCAAGGGCGATCTGGTGGCGACTGTCAACCGCCGCATTCCCGAAGAGCGAAAAGCGAATGAGACCATCCTCCCGGGGACCAGGCTGGTGAGGATTTGGAATGACCAGCGCTACGAGGTGACCGCCCAAGCGGAGGGATATGAGTTCGACGGACGCACGTTCCGGTCGCTCAGTGCGGTGGCAAGAGAGATCACCGGCACGCGCTGGAATGGGAAGGTTTTTTTCGGGTTGAAAAAAGTTTACGGCAAGAAAGCCGAAGGAGGAGCCAATGCTCGATAACGCCAATGTCGTGCCGGGCAGAAACAAGACTCTTCGCTGCGCCATCTATACGCGCAAGAGCCACGAGGAAGGACTCGAGCAGGAATTCAACTCGCTGGATGCGCAACGGGAGTCGGCCGAGGCTTACATCGAAAGCCAGAGGATGCAGGGCTGGACAGCATTGTCGGACCGCTACGACGATGGCGGCTTTTCCGGCGGCACCATGGAGCGCCCGGCGCTGCGCCGTCTGCTGACGGATATCGACGCCGGGAAGATAGACTTGATCGTGGTCTATAAGATCGACAGGCTTTCGCGCTCGCTGCTCGACTTTATGAAGATGATTGAGGTGTTCAATGAAAAGGGTGTCAGCTTTGTCTCGGTCACCCAGCACTTCAGCACCACCGATCCAACCGGCAGGATGTTTCTCGGCATCCTGATCACCTTTGCCCAATACGAGCGGGAGGTCATCGCCGAACGTATCCGGGACAAGGTGGCGGCCGCCAAGCGCCGGGGGAAATATTGCGGCGGCGTGCCCATCTTCGGTTACGATGTCGACCGGGAAAAAAAGAAACTGCTGGTCAACCCGGATGAAGCCAAGACAGTGCAGTATATCTTCCGCCGGTTCATCCAGATCGGCTCGGCAAAGAAGCTTGGGCAGGAACTGAACGAGCAGGGATACCGCACCAAGGCCTGGACTACCAAGAAAGGCAAGGTGCGCGAAGGCTCCGAATGGAACACCGCCCATATTTACCGGCTGCTGAACAACCGGATTTATATCGGCGAGATCGCCCATAAGGACCGCAGTTACCCCGGGGAACAAGATGGGATCATCGACCGGGCGACCTGGGACAAGGTGCAGGCCAGCCTGGCAGACAACAAACCGGTCAAGATATCCATGGCCAGAACCAAAATGGTCGCCCCTCTGAAAGGCGTTATCCGCTGCGGCCACTGCGGATGCTCGATGGGGCCGACCTACACTCGCAAGAACGGCCGACACTACACCTATTACATCTGCGAGAAGGACAGCAAACGGACTGTGAGCCGCTGCCCTCTCAAACGGATTCCCGCCGGGGACATCGAGCAGGCCGTGGTCGAGCAGTTGAGCGCGGTGTTCCGCACGCCGACGCTGGTGGCCAAGACCTACTTCGCGGCCCGTGACATCGAGAAGGCGGAGCGGGAGCGGCTGTTCAAGCAGAAAGACCAACTCGAGATGGAACTGTCACAGGCTCGGGAGCAAGCCATCGAACTGATGAAACCCGGCAACGATCAGCCGGGCAAGGCCGAGATGCTGACGACCGTCAACCGCCAGGCGGTCGAGCTCTCGAAACAACTGACGCATGTGAGCGAGCGGTGCAAAGCCTACCAGGGGAACAGCATCACGGAGCTGGACGTCTCGGAGGCCTTCCAGAATATCGAGGGCTTCTGGGAGGACCTTTTTCCGATAGAGCGGAACCGGCTCATCCGCCTCCTGGTAGACAAGGTAGAGATCCGCGAGACTGGAATCGATATGGAGCTGCGCACCAACGGGCTGACGACGCTTATCGCCGAGCTGGCTGGCCTGGCATGCGAAGTCACTGAACGGAGGGCAAGCCGATGAAAATCAAACCGACCATTACCGTGGCCGACAACGGCAACTTGCAGATCCACATCCCGATGCTCATCCGGCGCATGCGCGGCCGCAAGACGGTTATTGCTCCCCAGGCGCTGGATGGAGAAATCCCCGGGGCGCAGGTGCCGGTGCAGTCCGCCATCCTCCAGGCGCTGGCAAGAGCCTTTTCCTGGGCCGACATCCTCGAATCCGGCCAGATCAAGTCCATCAGCGAGCTTGCCCGTACCCTCGACGTCGACGGCTCGTATGTGACCCGCATTCTCAAGCTAACGACCCTTGCCCCGGACATCGTCGAAGCCCTGATCAACGGCGAGGAGCCCAACGGACTTTCGCTGGCTAAACTGACCCAAACCTTCCCCGAAGACTGGACCGAGCAGCGCCGCCAGTTTGGTTTCGCCACCGACTGACGACCGGACCGGAGACCACCCTCAGAGCCGACCATCAGCGTCGGCTTTTCTTTTGGCGGAGGCAGGAAACCGGAATTGACCACACTTCTTTTCATCACCGAGGAAGGCGATTTCGAAAAATACGTCCGGTTACGGCACCTCCCGAGGACCTAAGGTAACCGCCAAAAACGGCAACCAGCCGGAAACCTATATCAATCAAGGATGTAGCTTTCCGGACGAGCTTCGGACTTGGTCCGAAGAAAACAGAGAATCAGGGGTCAAACAGAGAATGAATGGCTGGAGGATGGGGAGAATCTATGGTGCGGAGAGGTGCTTTGGAAAGATGTGAAACGGGCGCAAACCCTTTAGAAACAAGGGGAAAAAGAAAACCCGTCACCCCGGAGAATGACCCCAGAGAGACGGGTTTGTCTTTTCTAAATGGT
>JAJBAV010000077.1 GCA_020532085.1 Candidatus Cloacimonadota bacterium
AATCACCCCGCTTTGTCAAGGTATTGCGCGTCAAAATGCGCGTTGAGTCGGGCCCGGTAATCGGCCATGAATTTATCCAGAGGGTTTCTCTGCAGAAAGGTTTTTGCCGCTTCCACGGCCTCCGCATAGGTGCTGGCGTCAAAAAATTTCTTGGCCGTGTCCGGATCGCAAAAGCGGTTTCCCAAGTCGTAACTGGAGGTCGCCGTGGTGAGGTATTTTGCCATCTCGAACGGGCTGTATTTCCCGCCTTTTCCGTGTGGCGGTCGCAGCAATCCCGGCGCAAGATCGTAGCTGTGTTTCAACCCGAGGCGCCGCCGCGCCTCGTCCATCGCAAAGGCGAAGTGCCTAATCCATTTGTTCCCGCAGCGCTGCTTGCCGCTGGTCAACCCTATTTCCCGGTCCGCCCACGCTGATGCCAGGGGGATGTAGCTGTCGATGGTGGCAATGTAGGTTTTGCGTGTCATGTTGCCCTCCCTATGCGATTAAACTCATTTGTTTTGCGGTGTTGGTGTCGGCCTCAACGAGGTTTTTAACGGCCTGCCTGAAATAACTGTCTTTCAATTCAACCCCGACGAATTTTCTACCCATTTTCAATGACTGGTAGCCTTCTGACCCGATCCCGGCAAATGGCGAGAAAACCGTGTCGCCCTCATTGGTCCACAGTTGCAAGGCGCGTTCAATAACGTCGAGTTGCAACGGGCAAATGTGCCGTTCGTCTTTATCGTCGCGAGCGGAAGTACGCTGCAATGTGTTGGACGGGTTAATGTCCATCCAGACAGGGGAGGCGTACCTCTGCCACACGTCAATGGACAAATTTTTCGTTTGTTTGAACGTCCCATGATCGCCCGCGAAATACTTAAGTTCACCGCACACAGGTTCTGGGTTTTCCCCCGGTTTGCGCATGACCACCAGATAATCGGGTATGCCCTGACGCGACATGCAACTGTCTTTTTTCAGCTGTTTGTGCAGTAATCCTAATGCTTTGGTGCGCTGCATGGCCGTCACCGGGTCTTTCCAGATCACCACTTCGCTGTGATATATCCAGCCAGCGTCCTGAAATATTTTGATGAGTTGCCCGCGAAAATCCTTAATGCCGATAACCCCGTCGCGCGCTTTACTGGTCGGAAGATTCATGCAATGAAACGCGCAGAGCCTCCCCGGCTTAGTAATACGCAACAGTTCCGGCACCAAGAACCGGAAATGGTCAGCAAATTCCTGATCCGTTTTACAGTTCCCCATGTCGCGGTCGCTGGCCGAGTAGGTATAAAGCGATGCGAACGGCGGGGAAAATATCGAAAAATGCACGCTGTCGTCGGGGATTTCCCGCGTTACGTCAACGCAATCGCCATGGTATAAGGTCCAATTTTCGGATGATTCAACCCCACGCGCATAGTCAACAGTCTGACGCGTTGTGCCGTGGATCTCATCGGTGTTAATACCCGCCATATATTTCACCATTTCTGACGCCATTCGATCAGCATCGGATTCTTTTCGCTCGATGTTTTTTACAACGGCCCCTTCGGTTTCTGCCGTCACCACATGGACCGTGACTTTTTTGGTTTGTCCGAACCGCCAGCATCGCCTAACCGCCTGATAAAATTGCTCATAGGAATCGGACAGGCCGAGAAAAATCATAGTGTCGCAATGTTGCCAGTTCATACCGAACCCGGCGATGCTTGGTTTGGTGACAAGCGTTTTAAAACTGCCATCCGAAAAGCCGAGCATGGCAGATTCTTTGTGCTCGTTTTTATCAGAGCCTTTCACCTCTACCGCGCCGTCAATTAAATGTTTTGCTGCGGCAGATTCATCGTTGAGGTTGCACCATACTAGGCACGGCCCGTCCGTGTTGTTGGCAATTTCTGCTGCAAGTTTGGCACGTTTATCCACTGTGGCTTTCCGCTCTTGCTGTCGCTCCTGCAATGTAAGCGCCTCGACCGGGAACAGGAACCCATCTGGGGCTTCATCCTTTTTGACAACATGGTGTTTAATCTCAAGCGGCGGCAAAATAAATCCGGCGTCGTCATACCCAAGATCGGACGGTTTGCGAATCATGACTGCCCAGGACGCCACCCATCGCCAGAAATCATTTTGAGCATGCCCTTTTATCCGCCATTTCTGTGTTTCGCCCCCGTCATGCACAAAAAACATGCTTAACATTTCCGCACGGCTCATCACACCCAAAAACTCTGCATGGTTGCCAAGTTCCATATGATCGTTCGGGGCTGGCGTTGCGGTACACGCCAAACGAAAGCCCGTGTTCTTGAACGCATCTATAATCTCGTTTCTTATTTTCCCGGTATAGCTCTTTAAAATTGATGATTCATCAAGGACGACACCAGCAAAATGGTCGGCATTAAATTTGCCCAGCATTTCATAATTGGTTATTGTGATTCCTGATGAAACTTGTTCTTGGCTGCGGCAATACTTCGCGTCAATGCCAAACTTCGCGCCCTCCCTAACGGTTTGCATTGACACGGCCAGCGGAGCCAGGATTAACACATCGCCGCCCGTATACTCATGAACATGCTTCCCCCACTCTAGCTGTATGGCTGTTTTGCCCATCCCGCAATCTGCAAATAGCGCCGCCCTACCACGCTTTAATGCCCAACGAACAATGTCTTTCTGGAATTCGAACAGTGCCGGGTTTATTCCAACGTCTGCGCGTATTCCAGTTGCCGCGTCCGCCACGGCTTTTTTCTGCAAAAAATCCTCGTATCGCATACCTGAACCTCCTAAAACCAGCGACTCCCCACCATTAAAATAGTTGAGTGCGGTACATCGCGCCTCCGTTAAAATGGGATTTCGCTGTCGTCGCTAAACTGATAGCCGTCGTCCTGCTGCTGATTACCCGTCTCGCTTCCGTGCTGGCCGCGTGAGCCACTTTCTTGCCTCGTGCCTGTGTTGGTGTTGCCCCGGCCTTGCGCGTCGCCCTTGGAGCCTAAAAGCTGCATTTGGTCGGCTACTACCTCAACGCTGTAACGGTCGTCCCCGTCACGGTCTTGCCATTTGCGAGTGCGCATCTTGCCGGAAACGTAAATCTGCTGGCCTTTGGTACAATATTGGGCAATGATTTCCGCCAGTTTTTTGAAGGCCACCACGTTCACCCATTCGCAGCCTTCCTTGTCTTTGCCTTTCCAGCCGACCGCCAACGTGAAGTTGACGACGGCATCGCCATTGGGTAAATAACGCTGCTCAGGGTCCTTGCCGAGCCTACCGATAAATTGACACAAGTTCAGATCGTTCGCCATGTTACGCTCCACAGTTAAGGTGATTGTTTAAGTTTCGTTCCAGCCGCGAAAGCTTAGCATTTACGGCTTTGTCAATGTCGTCATCCCAAAAGATCAGCCTCGGATATACGGTGCAAATCTCCACGTCCGCCATTTCCTCGATCATGCTGTCGTAGGTTTTTGGCGTCGGGTCGGCCAAGTACAGTTGACCGCCGCTGCCGCCTCGCTGCATTCCTCGGCGTATTTGTGGAGTTGCCGCATGTTGCCGTGTTTGCACAGCGCCTGTTGTTGTGCCGTCATAACCATGTCAGTTCACCCGAGGTCAAAACAGTATGTAGCTTCGCCGTTTGAGCAACTCTGGCAGCGGCTCTGGCAGCGGCCCATGCAGCGTCACTGGCAGCGTCACTGGCAGCGGCCCATGCAGCGTCACTGGCAGCGGATCTGGCAGCGGCCCATGCAGCGTCACTGGCAGCGGATCTGGCAGCGGCCCATGCAGCGTCACTGGCAGCGGATCTGGCAGCGTCACTGGCAGCGGCCCATGCAGCGGCCCATGCAGCGGCTCTGGCAGCGGCTCTGGCAGCGTCACTGGCAGCGGCCCATGCAGCGTCCCAGGCAGCGGCTAACTCATCATCCGTGGCTTTGCCCTCTGCGTGGTCCCAGGCCACAACCAAAGAATTCTTACTCCTCTCATCGTCCATTAGGTGTTCGACCTGCCTAGCGCACCAGACGGCGTATTTCCGCCAAAGATTGTTATGCTCGGGCACAGTCTGTAGCGCCCAAAGGCAGTCATCGAGGCCATTGCTTTCAA
>JAJBAV010000078.1 GCA_020532085.1 Candidatus Cloacimonadota bacterium
TCCTTTTTCCAACGCCTTCCCGGTGATTTCCTTGTAGTGCATCGGCTTTTTGCCGCCGAACTCCTCAAGAACCTTCTGAGCACAATCGATGAAGGAAAAGCCCGCGTTGGTGGGATGAGGTTTTGATGGCTTTTCGACAGGTGCAAGAGCCGACGCCGTGTCACCTTCTATTTCAGTTGAATCACGGAGTGCGAAGGTTTGAGGACCTACCTTTACAAAGGGCGACTTATCCCCGTTGCTCTTGATGTCGGAGTAGAGCCGGGCGCTAACGGTGGCCTCCGGTGTCTTACCATCAGACTTCCAGAGCCCAGCTTCGATGATCAGCTTGGCGATTTCAGTGGCATGGAGCGGCTTGCCTGCCTCTTTCAACACCTGGATAGCTGCACTCTGGACACTCATACTCGTTACTCCACCATGGCCTTCAGAAGGGCATCCCTGGTATCGGAATAAAACTGGATGTCGATCTTGGTCGCCATATCGTCAGATAGATCGAAAAGCTGCCGACGGCAGGAAACGGGCATCAAGAGAGCCGAGGCACCTTTTTCAACTGCGATCTCGGCGATGGTGACGGGATTGTGAATAGGCTCGAGAGAGCCACCCAGGTTAATCTCCCCCACGATGATGAGGCCGCCGCGAACACTCTTCTTCAAGAGAGCCGTGCAGAGCGCGATGAGTGATGCCATGCCGAGTTTCGCGCCGGACTTGGATGCGTCAAAGGCTCGGAGTTGGGCGGTGAATTCGTGGTGACGAGGGTCCTTGTCTCCGACCAGTTGCATTGCCCGGGCGTAGAGGTTTTGCTCGGCGTAGCCCATGCTTTCCTTGAAGGCTGGCGGCACGGGTTTGTTGAGGATCTTGACGCCGGAACCTGGGCCTTCATTGATCTCGATACGGTAAAGTCCCGGATGCTCTTCACCGCCACCTGGCGAGATGGTCCAGACCTGGCCTGGCTCAAGGGGGTCGCCACCAATGCTGTTTTCGCTTTGCAGTTCTGGAGTCGAGACAAACTTTTCTACGCCATCAGCCCCCATTACGTAGCTGAAGTGGGTATTACGGAATTCCGCCGCGCCGATGCGCTTCTGCTGTTCCTTGACGCGACGCCTTGCCTCCATGGCGATATGGACGGCCCACTCAATGTCCTCATCGGCCGTCTCGCCTTCACCGGGATAGAGGAGCTTGAGCAATCCGCTCACGGTTTTATTGACCGCGTTGGTATCGCGTCCTGATAGAGCGCCACCGAAGAACACCCGGTTTTGCAGAACGCTCACTCGGCTTTGATTTCGAAGCTGGCTCCAGCACTCGGACAAGAAATCGCTCACCAGACCGAAGTGATTCGTCAACAGTTCCTTGCTGATTTTTGGAACATCCCAGCCGGGCAGAAAGGCGTGAATTCGGTCCATGAAAGCGGTGTCGTCTTTCATCTCGGGTGGCATGGGGCCAAACAGGTGCCCGATGCGCTGCTGATGTTCAACATCAACATCAAAGTTGCCAACCAGGACGATGCTGCCATCGGCTCGGATGCTTTCCTTGCCACGGCTGAATTCACCGGACTCCATGTATCCCTTCATGATGTTCACGCCATCCTTCTGGTCGAAAGAGACGCCGGACACCTCATCGAAGCAAACCACATCGTATTGGCAGACCAATCCGCGCTGGCCGGTTGCGTTGTTGACGAACATCCGGGCAACCGTGGCCTTACCTCCAGAGATCAGATGCGCATACGGAGAAACCTGCTGGAAGAGATGGCTCTTGCCCGTTCCTCTGGGACCGAGTTCCACCAGGTTGAAGTTACGCTCGACAAAAGGAACCATCCGCAGCATCAAGGCATCGCGTTGCCGCCGGGACAATCCGTTTGGCTCTATGCCGATGGATCGAAGTAGAAACTCCTTCCACTCGTCGGTAGTAAAGGACTTGCGGGCCTCGGCCAGGATGTCGAGCACATCGCGTTTGGATAGTTGGATTTCCCGGAGCGACTCAACACCGAAAGGTCTGCCTTTGCTCTCCTGGGCAATAGCCGCATCGTAGTTCAGACTGATTTCGGCATAAAAGCCACCTGTCAGCATTCGCTCATGTTCATTCACCAGTTCCGGGCTAATGCGGACATCGGTCAGACGCAGGCTGGGCAGTGTTGCGATGTAGGAGTCGGTCTTCGCATCCAGGCGAGCGGTGATGAGGTCGATGATTTTGACCTCGCCATTTTCCCTGGCCCGAGCCTTGAAGAGCTCTTCTTCCCCGGCCTTGACCGTTCGCGATTTGAGTTGCCGTTGGACGATCTCGAGGCCCTCATCAATCTCGTCCTGCTCAGTGCTGGCGCAGTACCGGCCGAGCAGAAACTCGACCACATACGTCGGCACCGGAAACTGGCGGCTAAACGTCCGGACCAGATCCTTCCGGACCAGGTACCCCTCTAGCGAGGAGGCCGCTTTTTTGTCGATCTGGTCCATTTCAATCATGCATTACCTCCACCAATTACTGTGGCGATTTGCGCAACCAGCGATCCGTTGGCATCGATCAGGACCACTGTCGCTTCCCGCCCCTCCATGTCCTCGTCCTCGACGACCACGGAGGCTGTTCCGTTGTCTTTAAGCGGTTTGCTGCCGACGACCACACTGGACAATGAATTGCCTGCTTGGCTACGAACATCAAGTGATAAACCCGAGAAGTTGCCATCTACGGCAACGGTACAGCGCAGCCCCTTCCACACCACGTCGGTAAATTCGACAGATGCCGCAGCCTGGGCAGATTCGCCTCGCGTTACCGTCAATTGCAGCGTCAGGCACTCTTGCAGGCTCAGGCCGCCATGGGTGTACTCCTCGCCCTTTTTAAAGCAGCTCACACCATCAGCGAGGGCAAAATACTGGTTTGGATTCCAGTACCATGGGTAAAGCCGCTCCTCGGAAGTGGCCCCGGGTTTTAATGAGGCGCATCGGCCCCACTTGTTATCGGCCAGGGCGCTGGGAAGGTCGATTTTTGGCAATCCCCCAGGCAGCAGCAACCAGCCATGGTCTGTCACAACACGAACACGCTTCCATCCTGCTGCCAAAAGCTCCGTGACCCGGTCTGTGATCTCCAGAATCAGGGCATCGATGTGTTTGGCAAGTTTCCACCCACGGTCGTGGCCTTCGTGGTCGATGTCTCCAAATTCGCACCAAGCCATACCCTGGCCATCGCCATCAGCAGAGCGCTCAAGGATCGACCATCCCGCGTCGGTCAATAGCTTCTTCAGGTGGTAGCCACCCTTTAATGACTGACCGGTGTCTGCGACAGACGGCTCAAAATCTGGACTGCCATCCTCACCGCGAATCCTGTCTCGTACCGGGGTTACCGCCGCCTTGCCGGTTGCCGTTACACTCGGCAGGGCCATCCAGACAGGTTCCTCGGAAATATCAAATCCACACGACTCTAAAGAGCCAACCAAACGCTTCCCAGCATCGAAACGGAGTCCGTCGACGAAGAGAACGCAGTCCCCGTGACTGAAAGGTGCTGCCTTTGCCGTCAGACAGGTGCCTCCCGGGTACGATGCACCATCTACCAATTTCTGGAGATAGCGGGCTGATTCTTCCACCCACGGCAGGTAAACAGATCGAATAGCGGTCGTCACGGCATCAAAGTCGGCAGAACTATCGACCTGGGCCAAAGCCCGGATCACTCCGTCATCGACCCGCCATCCGTGACTGCGATATCCCGCTGCGAGGTCGTCCACCGAACCTGCGGCAAGGCCACTTTTGGTGATCTCGGCAATGGTCGCCAGGTGTTCCACTGCGCAGGCCAAGGGGGCACCACCCAGTTCGGCCCAGACCAGAGATCGCCTGCGTCCGTGCTGTTTTTCCAGCTCCTTAATCTTCGCCCTCGCTTCGTGCGCGGGCGCTTTGGCAAGGGCCATCAAATCACGCTGAAGGTTTTTCTCCTGGTCGTCATTCCACTGAGGCCAGCCGTCGAAAGAACCGTCTCCCATGTGCCAGAAAATGGTGTCACTCGGCGGACGACATTTTCTGATTTGTGCCGGAATGTTGGGGTAGCGCTTTGGTGCCT
>JAJBAV010000079.1 GCA_020532085.1 Candidatus Cloacimonadota bacterium
GAGGAGACGATGTACACGAAACCTTCGGCTTCTCCCGCGATCATCGATATGCGGTCTTCCGACGTGGGCGCGATCATCGAAATGAGGTCCAAACCATGTCTGCGGCATGCCGGGCCGAACTCGCCCTTCTCTTCGAACGGCACATCGGGCAGAATCAGCCCGTCTATGCCTATCTCCTCGCAAATGGACACGAACCTCTCGGTACCGTACGAGAATACGACGTTCGCGTATGTCATGAACACCATGGGCACATCGACGTCACTTCGTATCTCGCGTACCATATCGAAGATCTTGTCCGTGGTGACTCCGTTCTTCAATGCGCGTGCGTTGGCGGCCTGGATCACCGCCCCCTCTGCCGTCGGGTCCGAGAAGGGTATGCCCAGTTCGACGAGGTCCGCACCGCTCCTGACCATCTCCTTCACGGCCTTTTTGGTCGTCTCGAGGTCCGGGTCCCCGCAGGTGATGAACGCGATGAAGGCCTTGCCGTCGGCGAACGCATCTCCGATCCTGCTCATTCTCCCACGTCCTGTCCTCTGTATCTCGCGATCGCCGCACAATCTTTGTCTCCGCGGCCGGAAAGCGTGACCACCAGCAGGTCGTCCTTTTTCATTTCGGGAGCCATCTTCATCGCGTATGCCAAAGCGTGCGCCGATTCTATCGCGGGGATTATGCCTTCCTTCTTAGAAAGATACTCGAACGCGTCGACAGCCTCCTCGTCCGTGACGGGAACATACTCTGCCCGGCGGACATCATGCAGCCACGAATGTTCAGGCCCTATTCCAGGGTAGTCGAGCCCAGCCGAAATCGAATACACGGGGGCGATCTGCCCGTATCCGTCCTGACAGAAATAGGATTTCATCCCGTGGAATATGCCGGGGCGCCCGGTGTTGATGGTTGCCGCGGTCTCGAAGGAATCGATCCCGCGACCTGCCGCTTCGCATCCTATCAGACGGACCTTCTCATCGTTTATGAATTCATAGAACGAGCCGATTGCATTTGAGCCGCCTCCGACACATGCGATGACGGCGTCGGGAAGCCTCCCCTCTTTTTCCAGGATCTGCTGTTTTATCTCTCTGCCTATGACGCTTTGGAAATCCCTCACCATCGTCGGGAACGGATGGGGCCCCATGACGGACCCAATGCAGTAATGGGTGTCCCCTATGCGGGAGGTCCATTCACGCATAGTCTCGGAAACGGCATCCTTTAGAGTTCCCGTACCCGATTCCACAGGTATAACTTCGGCTCCGAGGAGATTCATCTTGTAGACATTCAGGGCCTGTCGTTCCATGTCGTTGGTTCCCATGAACACCACGCATTCCATTCCCAGTAGGGCGGCGGCCGTCGCGGTCGCCGTCCCGTGCTGTCCGGCCCCCGTCTCGGCTATCAGGCGGGTCTTGCCCATCTTCTTGGCCAGAAGCGCCTGCCCCAGCACATTGTTGATCTTGTGTGCGCCGGTGTGGTTCAGGTCTTCGCGTTTCAGATAGATCTTCGCTCCGCCGAGGTCATCGGACATCCGTTCTGCGAAGTACAGCCTGCTGGGCCTTCCGGCGTATTCGCAGAGGAGCGCATTCAGCTCGGAGACGAATGCCGGGTCCGTCTTGTATTGTTCGTACGCCTTCTCTAGCTCGATCACCGCGTTCATCAGGGTCTCGGGCATGTATTGTCCCCCGTATTCTCCGAATCTTCCTTTTTTTGTCATATGAGCATCTTCTCTGTCTGTTCTTCTCACGGATCCGATGAACTGTTCCATCTTCCGACTGTCCTTCCTTCCGTCCGTTTCCACTCCGGAACTGGTGTCGACGGCATACGGGCGGAACGTTCTCACGATTTCCGACACATTGTTCGGGTCCAGTCCTCCTGCGAAGAAGAACGGGCGGCGGCACTTGTCGACGAGCGTCCCGTCGAACCGCTCTCCCGTGCCGCCGGCTCCGTTATCCAGCAATATGAAGTCCGCAGGAGATTCTATCGCTCTTTCGAAATCGCTTCTGCTGCTTATTCCGAACGCCTTCACCACCGGTACGCCGGTCTTTTTGCGCATGTCTTCAATGAAGGCGTCGTCCTCGCCTCCATGGAGCTGTATCATACCGATGGTCTTATTTTTCACCAGGCCGATGATGTATTCTTCAGGCTGGTCGACGAAAACTCCCACGGTGGCAACTCTGCGGTCCATCAAAGAACGCAGGCGGGTGGCCGTTTCACCCTTCACACATCTGCGGCTCTTTTCGGAGAACACGAACCCTGCGTAATCCGGGAGCAGGGCGTTGACGCACTCGACGTCCTCCGGCGTCCGGATGCCGCATATCTTGATCTTCGTCATGTGGTCCCTCTGAGTTCGTCGAGTTTTTTCTTCTTGTCATGGGAGCGCATCAGCGTTTCTCCGATAAGCACCCCGTCCACCTTGGACATGCGGAGGATGTCGATGTCGTTCGGACAGTTTATTCCGCTTTCGGCGATGAAAAGCACGTCCGGCGGCACGATCTCCCTCAGTCTTCTGCTGTTATCGAGGTCGACGGTGAAATCGTTCAGATTCCTGTTGTTCACGCCTATCATCCTCGCGCCCGCGTCCAGAGCCGACGATATCTCCTGCTCGTCGTGCGCTTCCACCAGTGCGGACATGCCCAGGTCGTCGCAGGTCCCAACATATCTTTCGAGTTCCGCATTCTCGGTGATCGAGCATATCAGAAGCACCGCCGAGGCGCCCAGGGTCTTCGCTTCATAGATCATGTACTCGTCGACCGTGAAGTCTTTCCTCAGACACGGCACGGATACGGCGGAGGCAATCTTCTTTAGATGCTCATTGTCTCCTAAGAACCACTTAGGCTCGGTCAGTACAGATATGCATGATGCACCTGCGGATTCGTATTCTCCGGCTATCTTCTCGAAGGGGTATTCCGTAACGATCCTGCCTTTAGACGGCGAAGCCTGTTTGCATTCGCAGATGAACGATATGCCGTCTCCTGTCAGTGCCTTCTCGAAGGGGAATCCGGTATCGCATTCCATCGAGGACGCCGAATCCCGCATTTCCCGGAATGAAAAACGGCCCTTCGATTCTGCGACGCGGACCCTGGCATAATCGGCAATGGTCTGCAGGATATCCGTCATTTCCGCTCACCTGTTCGAGGCTTTTACAAATTCGTCCAATTTGGACGCTGCCGCGCCCTCGTCTATCATCTCTGCCGCGAGATCCATCCCTTGGCCGATGTCCACAGCTTTCCCGGCGATATACAACGCCGAGCCCGCATTCATCAGCACGGCGTTGCGACGGGCCCCCCTCTCACCGTTCAGTATCGAACGAGTGACGGCCGCGTTCTGGGCAGGCGTGCCTCCGGCGAGGTCTTCCCGTTTTCCCATCGGAATGCCGAATTCATCGGGCGACATCTCGAAAGACCTATAATATCCGTTTTTTATCTCGCATACCGTGGTCGGGGCGCCGACGGATATCTCGTCCAGCTTGTCTTGTCCGTACACTACCATCCCATGTTCAACACCGAGTTTCATCAGAACCTTGGCCAAAGGTTCAACCAGCGATTCGCTGTAAACTCCCAGCAGCTGCATGGACGGAGACGCCGGATTGGTCAGAGGGCCGAGGATGTTGAACACGGTACGGAATCCCAGCTCCTTTCTTATCGAACCGACATACTTCATCGATGTGTGATATTTCTGTGCGAAGATGAAACAAATCCCGATATCTTCGAGCAGTTCGACGCATTTCTGCGACGATAGGTCGATATTCACGCCCAACGCTTCCAGGCAATCTGCCGTTCCGCATCTCGACGAGGCCGCGCGGTTGCCGTGTTTTGCGATCTTGACGCCCGCCGCTGCGGCGACAAGTGCCGAAGTCGTCGAGATGTTGAAACT
>JAJBAV010000080.1 GCA_020532085.1 Candidatus Cloacimonadota bacterium
CCAGGCATCGCAGGGGGACGCCTGCATTCTCCCGCCCCATGTGCTGGAAGGCATGGCCGACGCCCAGGCCAAGGAGAACGCCAAGCTCAAGAGCGCCTTTGAAAACGGCGACATCGCCGACCTCGGCTCGCTGACGGTCAAACAGCTCCAGACCTTGGCGAAACAGAACGGCGTGGCCATTGCCCGGACCAAGGCCGATTTCATCAAGCTGCTCGATTTAGCCGAACCGGGGATCGATCACGGCGACCTGGCCGGAGCGGCGCTCAGCGCCAAGCTCAAGGAACACAAGATCGGTCTGCTGCGGACCAAGGAAGAACTGGTCGAGCTGCTGGGACTGAAGCAGGCGGAACTCAAACAGGCCAAGCTGCTCGCCGCCCAGATGGCGAAGATCCCTCCCGCCGAGGGGCTGGAGGGCATGACCGCCCAGCAGCTCAAGGAGATGGCGAAGGAAAACGGCATCTCCCTCAACATGACCAAGCAGGAGACCATCGAGCTGCTGGACAAGCTGGAGCCCGGCGTGGACCACAGCGGCCTGATGGGCAAGGAACTCGCGGCGGCCAAACAGAAGCACGGCATCGGCATCCTCAAGAACAAGCAGCAGCTCGTCGAGGCGTTGATCCGGCTGGCGACCGAGGAAACGTTGAGGAAGTGGATTCTCCGGCAGGTGAAGGCAGGTTCCTGATAACTACTCAAGTCTTGCCGCTTCGCCTGCGATGTGCCCGGCAAGAGAGGAGACGAAGGTCTTGAGACTGGTCATTGATGACAACGAGGAAAAATCACCGCTGTCAGCGGCTGTTCGCGGAGAGGCGATTACCGAAGCGGTTGTGTAGAGCTGTTCCTGAGTCAACTTCTGGCACAGCAAATCGTACCGCTGGAGATAGGATGCGCCCTTGAATTCCTCGAACACGGGAAAATGAGGCGAGTTGTCCTTGACCGGAGACCGGGATTCGGGCGCGTCCTCAACCAGCATCAGCCAGCCTACAAATGGGCGGGGCTGTTTGCCGAATGCCCCTTCTCGGTATGCTGTCCATAAATCATGGGCTGTGCCGATGGACTCTTCCGTCCGGTTGTTGAAGTTGTTGCCGAAGGAAGGTCCGACCTGGCTTTTCAGTTCGATAGCCGCGATCAGTTCACCCTTGTGGATGACCAGCAGATCCCAGAGTTTGGTTGGCCGAAAGAAACCGGGCAGCGTCAGGACGGCGCGTTTCTGATGGATGTCGGCATGGGCGAGTCCATTGGATCGAATGATATCGAGTATCAAAGCAATGAACCCATCCATATTTTTGCCAGCGGTCACGCCTGCGCGTTCGCCCTGGTCGGCCTTGCCCGATTCAATTTGCTTCTGCCTGGCGGCTTCCCGGTTTCCCCAAAACGCCTGCACAGCTTCATGAGCCTTGCGCTCGTAATCCACAAGATCAATTGCCATTGTTATTCTCCATTGCCGCCAAGAGCGGATCGTTCTTCTTGGTTCAGTTTGTAAAGTTTGAAAACCGCTCTGTTACAGGCGTCAAGATCGCGGAAGGTCGCGGCATGGATCAATTCCCTCCGGAGATTCTCGGATACGTCCTGCCAGAATGGGATACGGATGCGCCGCAGGTACTGAGCCTGAAAGCGAAAGTAGCCTCCGCGCATTTTCGTCGAGTAGGTTGCCACAAAGAGCTTGGCGATGCTGGAGAGCAACACCGCCTGCAATGCCCGCAAATCCCAGGTATCCGAGATTACATAGTAAAGATTGTGGTGCGGATAGAGTTTGCCGGGCTCAAAAACGATATGAGCCTCGCCTTTGATATCCGGTATCAGCAACTTTGGTTTACTGGTGAGCTCCGGCCATATCCGGTCAATCGTCCGATACCAATTTGACGGTGCTTTCTGGGCACAGTGGCGCTTTGCAATGACCGCCTTGCGCTCTTCAAGGTAGCTGCCCAATTTGGGATAATCCCGCAAATCGACAAGGCCGCCGTCATCTGCGAACGGATTGATAACTCCTTGACCTTGCCAGACGACTTCACCGGATTGAATGTCACGGGTCGCCACAAGAGGAAGTTTTCGGTCGGGCTCGACGTCAAGAGATTCGAAATCCCCGATGAACGCCTTATCAGCGCCAGTGGCCACACCAATTCCGACCTTACAGCCAGCATGTTCTAGTGCGGGAAAGTGGCTTTCGATACGTCGAATCAGCGACATTTGATCCGATGATTCCAAAAGCCAAGGTTCCGAACCACTTGCCACTCCAACCATTTCCCGGACAGATGAGTCTTTGGACAGGGCTTCAGACCTGATTTCTGCGGCAACAGCAGATAACGCCTTTTTCTCAATCTTGGGCCTGTGGGCAATCCGGGTTGCGCCTGCTTTCGTCTTCTCAATGACGGTGATCGCGGGATAGGCACTGACTTCGGAATGAAAGGCGTTGGTATCCACCATATCGACATAGGCTTTGAGATGGAAACCTCTTGCTATGAACTCCCGCAATGGACCGCCATAGCGGTTTTTCATCCAGCGGTCGGCGCAGATAAAACCAAGAGTTCCGCCTTTGTCGAGAAGTGACAGCGAATGTTCGATGAAGGGAATGTAGAGGTCGGCGCGGTCATACATCGTCTGATAGCGGCGACGGTATTCAGACAACAACGGCGCTGGAATCAGCTCTTGCCGGACATATGGCGGATTACCGACAACGAAATCAAAGCGGGCGCTTTGCCGCTCAAGAAGGAAGTCCCCCTGAATCAGCCATTGGTCGGCGAGCTCTGAAGCCACGGATGCCGAAATCCCCTCCTTGATAAGGCGGTTGACGACAATCTTGCGTGTTGAGACAAAGGTTTCCCTGTGCAGCTCCACGCCACGAATGGCTTCTCCCAATTCAACGCCAGCGGAAGAAACATTCCCGCCATTTTCCCGCCACGCAGAAAGGAGTCGTTCAATAATCGGAAGAAGGAAATCGCCTTCGCCAAAAGAGGGCTCCAGAATGCGAAGGTGGTGCAATGGCTCATCGGCGACGTAGCCAACCAGGTCGAGAATAAAATCAACGACCTCGATGCGCGTAAAGATTGCCCCTCGCGCCTCGATGCCACTGTTTGAAGCCAGTGTTTCAATCGCGTTCGTGACCGCCGCAGGTCTCGGAAAGGCCGGAACATCAAGTAGGTCGAATAATGTTGGCTGTATCAGGCTCGGCATGGGAATCCCTCTTTATTGTGGCTATCCATTGTTGGCCGATGCCTTTTGCGGTGCCGTCTGTCGAAGGCTTTTCATCCAGTCGTCAACCTCGTCCCGATCAAACCGCCACTGGGTTCCGATCTTGGAACCGGGCAGCTCGCCTTTCTGCGCCATCTGATAGAGCTTGCTGCGGCTCATCTTCAGATAGCCGGAAAGCTCTTCGATAGTCAGCCATTTGTCTTGTGGTTCCATGTCAGTCACCGCTTCTTTGGATTCCGTAATAAAACATGATAACACAAGATAACGAATAGCAGACCGACTTTCAAGCCAAATCTCGGCGACTTCCAGGAAATTCCCGGCCGGACTCCGCCCGCTGAAATCCACCGTCACCCTCCGACACATCGCCGACGCTTCCGGTAAGTAACCGCTGAACGCTCCCCGCAGGTCGCGGAGAGCACAGCAAACTGACCGGAGACGTTGATGGAACTGTTCGCCACAGACCTGGAAAG
>JAJBAV010000081.1 GCA_020532085.1 Candidatus Cloacimonadota bacterium
CAGCCTGGCCAGGGCCATCGATGGCAACCAGATGTTCGTCATCCCCAAACCTCTGCAGATCGAAGAACTGGAACAACTGCTCATGGACTACGGGCTGATGGAGGCGTAGGAGGGCCGGTAGGCCCTCAGGCCTCAGGCTGTAGGCTGTTAGGCTTTCAGGCTGTAGGAAAAACAGCGGGTTAAGATGACTTTTGCAAAAAAGCTCAGCCCCTGCAGCTTCCACCCCTACAGCCTAAACCCCTACAGCCTAAACACCTGAATCCTGCAGCCTAAACCCCTGCGACCCAAACCCCAACAACCTGACCCCTGCGACTAAACAACTCAACAACTAACCAGCCAAGGAGCTCCAAATGTTGACAATGATTCGCGCCATCATCCGACCTGAAAAAGCAGACGCCGTTCTTGCCGCCCTGATGGATGCGGGATTCCCCGCAGTCACTAAATACTCGGTTGCCGGCCGCGGCAAGCAGCGCGGCATCAAAATCGGCGAGGTGACCTACGACGAAATCCCCAAAACCATGCTGATGAGCGTCATTCAGGAAGAGGACAAAGATTTCGTCATCAACACCATCATGAACACCGCCCGCTCCGGCACCAAAGGCGCCTTCGGCGACGGCAAGATCTTTCTCAGCGAAGTGGAATGCGCCTACACCATCAGCTCCGGCGTCAAGGAAGGAGCAGTGGAGGTTCCGGCATGAAAGAGGTGATCGCCATTGTGCGCATGAACATGATGAACCAGACCAAGAAGGCGTTGACCGAGGCCGGAGTGGATGCGTTTTTCGCCCATGAAGCCAACGGCAGAGGGGTGGGTTTTATCAATACCCACATCCTGGCCGGCGCCGAGGATGGTTATGAAGAGGCAGCTTCTCTCCTGGGGGAGAAAGGCAAACTGTATCCCAAACGGGTGGTCACCATTGTGGTGGAAGACGATTTTGTCGACACCGTGGTTGACTCCATTATCAGCGTCAACAAGACCGGAAAGCCGGGCGACGGCAAAATTTTCGTCCTGCCGCTCAAAGACGCCGTCCGCGTACGCACGGGCGAATCCGGTACGAAATCAATAGTCTGAGCGCCCAAGGAGAGTCACATGGCAACTGCAAAGAAAAAGCTCGTTCAGTGGGCACCCACGGACATTAAAAAAGAGCTGCTGAAACAATATCCGGCCAAGGTGGCCCGCAAACGGGCCAAACAGATCCTCATCAACGAGGCCCAGGAAAACACCACACCGGAAATCACCGCCAATGTGCGCACCATTCCGGGCATTATCACCATGCGCGGCTGCACCTACGCCGGCTGCAAGGGTGTGATCATGGGGCCCACCAGGGACGTGGTCAACCTGGTGCACGGCCCCATCGGCTGCAGCTTTTACGCCTGGCTGACCCGACGCAACCAGACCGATCCCGGCCCGGACGGCGAGAACTACATGCCCTACTGTTTCTCCACGGACATGCAGGACTCGGACATCATCTTCGGTGGCGAGAAGAAACTAACCGCTGCCATTCAGGAGGTCTATGACCTGTTCCACCCCAAGGCGATCACCATCTTTGCCACCTGCCCGGTGGGATTGATCGGCGACGACATCCACACCGTGGCTCGGACCATGAAGGAAAAGCTGGGTGATTGCAACGTCTTTGCCTTCAGCTGCGAGGGCTACAAGGGCGTGTCCCAGTCCGCCGGCCACCACATCGCCAACAACCAGATCTTCACCCACATCGTCGGTGAAAACGATGCGGTCAAACCCGGCGAGTTCAAGATCAACTTGCTGGGTGAGTACAACATCGGCGGCGATGGTTTCGAGATCGACCGGATTTTGCGGAAATGCGGCATCAGCACCATTTCCACTTTTTCCGGCAACTCGACCTACGATCAGTTTGCCTCGGCCCACACCGCGGACCTGAGCTGCGTCATGTGTCATCGCTCGATCAACTACGTGGCCGACATGCTGGAAACCAAGTTCGGCATTCCGTGGGTCAAGGTCAACTTCATCGGTGCCAAGGCCACGGCCAAGTCCTTGCGCAAGATTGCCGCGTATTTCGGCGACCAGGCGTTGATTGACCGGGTCGAAGCCGTCATTGCCGAGGAGATGCCCACAGTGGAGGCGGTTCGCGAAGAGGTCCTGCCGCGCACCCAAGGAAAAACCGCCATGCTTTTTGTCGGTGGCAGCCGGGCGCACCATTACCAGGAACTCTTTGCCGAGATGGGCATGAAAACGGTGAGTGCCGGTTACGAATTCGCCCATCGCGACGATTACGAAGGCCGTCAAGTCATCCCCCACCTCAAAGTGGATGCGGACAGCCGGAACATCGAGGAGATCGAGGTTGAGGCCGATCCGGTACGCTTCAAGCCGCGCAAGACCGAGGCGGAACTGAAGGCGCTGGAAGAGCAAGGCTATACCTTCAAGGAGTACGACGGCATCATGCCGGACATGGAGGCTGGCTCGCTGGTCATTGACGATCTCAATCAGTACGAGGCGGAAAAACTGGTGGAACTGATGAAACCGGACATCTTCTGCGCCGGCATCAAGGAAAAATTTTCCATCCAGAAGCTGGGCATCCCCATGAAACAGCTCCACAGCTACGATTCCGGCGGCCCCTATGCCGGGTTTAAGGGCGCGGTTAATTTCTACAAGGAAATCGACCGACTGGTGAACAGCAAGGTCTGGAGCTACATGAAGGCCCCCTGGCAGGAAAGCTCCGAACTCACAGCCACCTACGTGTGGGAATAAGCATCAACCAAGAGGGCAAGACAATGCTACTTCGACATACACCCAAAGAAATAAACGAGCGCACGGCCGTGACCATCAATCCGGCCAAGACCTGCCAGCCCATCGGCGCCATGTACGCGGCTCTGGGCATCCAGGGCTGTCTCCCCCACAGCCATGGGTCCCAGGGCTGCTGCGCCTACCACCGCAGCGCTCTGACCCGGCATTACAAGGAGCCGGTTTCCGCGGCCACCAGTTCGTTCACCGAAGGCGCCTCGGTGTTCGGCGGTCAGGCCAACCTGCTGCAGGCGATCAACAACATTTTCACCGTCTATAATCCTGAGGTGATCGCCGTGCATACCACCTGTCTGTCGGAGACCATTGGCGACGATCTCAACCAGATCTTTGACAAGGCCCGGAAAGAGGGCAACGTACCGGAGGGCAAGACCCTGGTCGGCGCCTCGACCCCCAGCTACGTCGGCTCGCACGTGACCGGCTTCTCCAACATGGTCAAGGCCATGGCCGATCTGGCCGAGCCCACGGGCAAGAAAAACGGCAAGGTCAACGTCATTCCCGGCTGGGTTGAACCGTCGGACATGGAAGAGATCAAACGGCTGGCCACAATGGTTGGGACGAATATCACCCTTTTCCCGGACACCTCCGGCGTGCTCAACGGTCCGCTTTCCGGCGAATACCACATGTTTCCCCAGGGCGGGGTCACCGTGGCCGAACTGAAAGGATGTGGTGACGCCATCGGCACCCTGGCCATGGGTGAATGGTGTTCGGCCGACGCGGCCCGCCTGCTCGACACCAAGTACAAGGTGCCCTGCCGGATCCTGGACATGCCCTTTG
>JAJBAV010000082.1 GCA_020532085.1 Candidatus Cloacimonadota bacterium
TTTCCAAGGTGGCGTGAGACCAAGACCCAAGGCGAATATTTGTTCGGCAAGCATGGCAATCCTCCTGAGGGAGGGCTATCCAAACTGGGCGAGGTCGGTCAATTCCACATTAAACGTCGAAGAACCTTCTTTTTCAGAGTTCCAGCGAGGTTGCGGATTCGTTCTTGGCCGTGAAAATGGGGGCTATCTTTTAAAATGATGATGGCGGCGCAGGTTTTCCTATCTCTCTCGATTGATGGAGGGGCGAGTATTGCGGACATGCCCATGCAGGTCGTGTTGTCTGATCGCGAGTTGCGGTAGGTTAGCTGGACATGGGCGGGCAACGCGTTTACCAAATCTTGAAAGTCAAAAAGGACATGCCATGCACCATGACGCCTTCGCCAATCTGGACGCGCTGAAGTCCAAGCTCGACGCTCATCGTCCCCTTGCGCCGGAACTTGTCCGGAACCTGCGCAAGGACATGGTGCTGAGGTACACCTACCATTCCAACGCCATCGAGGGGAACACGCTGACCCTCATGGAGACCAAAGTGGTATTGGAAGAAGGTTTGACCATCGGTGGCAAACCGCTGAGACATCATCTCGAAGCCATCAACCATGCCGATGCCATTACCTATCTGGAAAGTCTCGTGCAGGAGAACATCCCGCTTGATGAGCGCATTTTGAAGGATCTGCATCAGCTTGTCCTGCGGGGTATCGACAATGAAGCCGGGCGTTATCGCGGCTGCAACGTCATCATCTCAGGTGCTGGGCATGCGCCACCTGATCATCTCCATGTCGGCGAACGCATGCAGAGCTTCTTCGACTGGTACCATGGCGAGGCCCAGAGCCTTCATCCCGTTGAAAGGGCTGCCAGGGTGCATGCCGACCTGGTCATCATCCATCCCTTCCGGGACGGCAACGGCAGGACTTCAAGGCTCGTCATGAACCTGGAACTCATGCGGGCAGGATTTCCGACCGTGATCATCCCGGTGGAAGATCGGGCCGCCTATTACGAGAATCTGGACAAGGCGGGGAAGGACGCGGATTATGGTCCGTTCGCTGAGCAACTTGCCCAGTTGGTCGAACGAAGTTTCGCCCCTTATTGGTATCTGCTCGGCATAGCCTAGCCGTTAAACACAACAACGAACGAAAAGCCCTGGAGTCACAAGCTCCGGGGCTTTTCGTATTTGGAGGATTTCATGACCGATACACGGGTCATGATGCGTTCGGTGCCATTGGTGGCCAGCGTGCTCGGCAGAAAATACGGGGTGAAGGTCGAGATGGGTGGGGCGGATGCCTACACCGACGGCAAGACCATCCACCTTCCGGCCATGCCAAGCGAGGTGCCGGACACTTTGCTGGCAATGGTCAGGGGATTTTTGGACCACGAAGCGGGGCATGTCCGGGAAACGGATTTCAACGCCCTGCAGGAAGCCAGGCTCTCACCCATAGAGATGCACGTTTGGAACACCCTGGAAGACTGGCGGGTCGAACATAGACTCGCGTCCATATTCCCAGGGTGTCGCCAGAACTTTGATTGGCTCATCGGGTACCTTTTCGGTTCGGAGGGCCGGGATGAACTAGCTGACCATGCGGCCAATATTCTCAACTGGCTGCTGCTTGAAGTCCGTTCCTGGGATGTCCTGTCTTTGTCCAAACAAAGAGACAGCTTGGCGAGACAAGTGGACAGAGGCCTTCCGGGGATAAGGGCGAAGATTGAGCGCGTGCTGAAACTGGTCCGAATCAAATGCGAGTCTACCCAGGACGCCATCAAATACGCCCGCGAAATTGTGCGCGCTTTGGATCAGTACGCAAACCCTGTGAGCCAGCCAGAGCCTTCGGCAAGCGGACCCTCGGAGAGTCCGGCACGTTCGGCACGAAGTGATCCTGGTGGACAAGGCAACAAGAACGACCGGCTCGAAGGGGCAGATGATCCGTTGCCAGACGGGGGACAAGAAGCTGAAGCGGAGCATGACGGATTGTCCGAATCAGACGCTGGTGATGCTTCGGAGCCATCTGGAGTTGGCGAAGCTTCTGGAGAGGCCAGGGAGCATGTTCAGCGCCTGCTTGGGGCAGGTGAAGACGCGCTTCCGCAAAACC
This sequence comes from Candidatus Cloacimonadota bacterium, assembly GCA_020532085.1. Classification (NCBI taxonomy): domain Bacteria; kingdom Pseudomonadati; phylum Candidatus Cloacimonadota; species Candidatus Cloacimonadota bacterium. The sequence goes on from JAJBAV010000082.1 coordinate 2,082, forward strand.
TGGGAAACATCTTGGCCAGTGTCCTGAATGAGACGTCCCGCGATTCGGTGCAAACTTCGATCGCCGTGGCTGTTCAGACATCCAAATATGCCGGTCCGCTTTCAGGGGATGATATTAAGGAAGCCAGGCAGGCATGCAACGCACTTCGAACCAGACTTGGTGGCCTGCTGCAGACCAAGGTTCTGGCCCGGGCGGGAGGTGGCCGAAGGGGGCGCCTTGACACCAAGCAGCTTCATCGTCTGGCCGTGTCCGATCCGCGCGTGTTTCGAACCAAGGCCGAACGGGTTGGAATTGATACCGCCGTGCACATCCTTCTTGATTGCTCCGGGTCCATGGTGCGGAGAATTCATCTGGCCTGTCAGGCTTGCTACGCGGTGGCCTCTGCCCTTGAGGCTTCACGGATCAACATCGCCGTCACCGCGTTTCCAGGCACGCAGACTCCAGATGGCTCGTACTCAACGATCGCCCCCGTCATACGTCATGGACAGAAGGTGAATCCCAATCTGGATCTGTCTCCTGCAGGTGGCACGCCTATGGGGGAAGCGCTGTGGTGGGTGATGCAGGAGATGCTGCCACTGGCCGAGAAGAGAAAGCTCGTGCTCATAGTCACCGACGGGGATCCGGACTCCGTAGATTGCGCCATCCAGGCGATCGAGCAGGGGATGAGGGCCGGTTTTGAGATCTACGGCATCGGGATCACGAGCCAGGCCATAATGGGGCTGTTGCCGGGCCGAAGCGTGGTCGTAAACGCCATGCCCGAACTGGCTCCCGCCATGTTCACATTGCTTGAGAACGCAATTCTGATCAGGCGTGGAGAATGATGAGCATATTGAAGGAGCATAACCTAAATCCGGGAGGGAGCGTATGGTGATTGTTTATCGCAATGACATGGGGAAATAGCAATTTAAAATCAATAACGGGAATTACTGCGACCTCGCGTGCAGTAAACTCAAGAGAGGGAAAAATCATGATGAACTGGGGATCACTTATCGCTATTGCGCTGACCGTGCTTCAAATCGTGAAGGAGAACATCGATGACTGATGAAATTATGCCAAGGGAAGACAGAAGTGGAAAAGTGTGGGCATTTCTGGGCGGATGCATCGCTGGAATTGCCGGATTGTTTGCGGTGGCGCTGATATCGGACATGCCATCAAGCACCGCGTCGTCATCCGATTCATCTGAGAATGATACTGCTGAACAAGAGGAACTGCTGTCCCCAAAGGAGGAAGGCGGCAGCGTCTCTGGCAACTAATCATTGTAAGCGCTCTAGGAACCCCATCTTTCAATAATTTCAGGCTATGAGATAGTACACCTCCATCCCAAGGAGGTCATCCTATGAAATCTCATATCGGCCAGAAGCGGGCAACTTGGTGGCACGCTCATG
>JAJBAV010000083.1 GCA_020532085.1 Candidatus Cloacimonadota bacterium
CGTTCAGCCAAACGTGGTATACTCCCGTCTCTCTTGGGACTCCGGTGACCACACGGTGTGCCTGATCATATGTCAGCCACGAGACTGTTCTGCCAGAAGAGTCCTTAACCGTCAACGAAGGCATTTCTGTGCCTGTATAGATGCAGTACCGATACTCGGTATTCCTTGCGACAGATGCTGCGGGGGCGCTGTCGTAAATTCCTATCCAGCGCGACACGTGCTCGGTCGCACCTGTGGACGATGTGATGACCGCCTGCACCAAGTAGAATCCGGAAGAGTAAGTGGTTTCGACGGACGGACCTTTTACGATCCGCCCGTCACCGAGGTCCCAAATTACCGTCTCGCCGGAATCGAGGTCTACGGTCAGCTCCACCGCATTGCCGTTCTGCACGGTGTGTATCGTCCTGACGGAAGCGGCCTCGCTGTCGCTGACACCGACCATTAGCACGAGCATTCCTCCGACGAGGACCGCTATCACGGCAACTACGGCGACGGCTTTCTTCACGAAATCACAGCCAGAATATCGCTCCAAATGCAGGACTGTTCGTCGGCACGAGCTTGCTGACTGCCGTAAGGACGAACGTTTCGGTGAGGTCGGCGTATCCAGCCTTTGTGATCGTCACCGTTATTGTGTACTCCCCGGTTGCTGGAGGGACACCATAGACGTTGGTGCCGTTTACGGATAGCCAATCGACCCCCGACACAGTCATAGTGGCACCGGATAGCGTAGTGGACGTCCAGCTCCAGTTAACGCCTGCAATAGCATTGCCTGAAGGCGCGGTGTAAGGTATCTCAAGCAGAGGGACGCCCGTCTTGTTGGTGAATAGTCCTATGTTTGAGAGACTGTTCGAACTCGGCGTATTGATAGAGATTGTCTGAGAAGGCACCACATATGAGCCGTCGTAGTAGTATTCTGTGGCAACCATCTCACCCACCGTAACAGAACTGACTGTGTATGTGGATGACGTTGTGTAGTCTATGGCGATAACCTTGGCGTTTGTCCGTCCATCATAATACCTAACGGTTGTTAGATCAATATCCCCGGCATTTACGGCATACAGGTACATCTTTTCGCTCGTGGGATTTCCTGACGGATCGTAGAACGTGTAATCAACAGCATATGTTCCGGCCGCTGGCGCAGAGCCGGTGATGCCAGTACCCGTCAAAGATATCCAGGAAGGCTTCGATGTAACATCGAATCCGCCATCCGCCATGTCAAGATTTACCGATATGGTATGCCCGACAGAGACAAAGTAAACGTGGTCAAAAGTTGAGGGAATGTAAATCATATTGGGAGAGGCCTCTGACTCGTCAGGGTTTGCGAACAGTGCAACCCCTGCCCCCGCCATCAAAATGCAGACGGAGGCCATGGCCAAAAGGGTTTTATTGGCTCTTTTCAAAGCCTCACCCCACCGAATCCATTGATTATTTCGGGTATATCGATTATATCGAGGATTCCTACCGCTGCGAGAGCAATTAGAATCAGCGTTATGACCGACAGGCCGACACTGCGCGATGCGACTGCCGCAACCCCAATCACCAGGGCGACGACCACAATAACGATCTCGGTCCCGTTGACAGTGACCTTCTTCTCGGATTCGGGTTCCGGATCTAGAGTGGCGTCGACAACTTTACGGTAGATTGTCAGGTCGGACGTTATTGTTGTGTTCCAGTTGTATTCGTTTGTAAGACCCTCATCCGTGTAGTATGTGACTGTCTTTCCCTCGGGTGCCGTCGGCTTGACTGCCGTTGCTCCGTCGGACACAGTTATGGTGTTCACCGTTGTGCCGTCCGGTCCTCTGATGGTCAGAGTGTGCGTAACCACCTCTACATCGGACCAGGACGCATACGCCGTGAGGGGCGCTGTCATGTTTTCGGGCCATACGAGCGGGACGGTCAACTCAGCGTCTGCGAACCATCCCAAGAAGCTGTGTCCCTCCCAGACGGGGTCAGCGGGCCGGACGGCTGTGCCGTGTGTCTCGACATAGACACGGTCCATTGCCGGAGCTCCGGCAGGCATGACATATTCAACGTAAGGGTTGCCCATAACGTGCAACAGGAAGTAGCCTGTCGCGGTCGAACCTCCATTGTAAGAATTGCGCACTGTCTGAGTAACGATGTAGTCGCCAGGAGCTGCGTAAGTGTGGGAGGGATTCCATTCGGTGCTGACAGGCGAGTCGTCTCCGAAGTCCCACTCAACGCTCTCAGCATCTGCGCCGTTGAACATCATGTGTATGGTCAGCGACCAGAACTCTCCCTGGTCCGCAATCTCAGCGTCAGGAGGGACGTCTGCCGCGAAGGCAATACCTGCAGATCCAAGCATGGACAGGATGAAAAGAGATATGACCGCGGCGGAGGCTCCCGACGCGATCAATTCCTGCTTAAGATCAGACATAGAATATCGCTCCGATGCTGGGATCATTGGTCGCCACGAGCTTGTTGTAGATCGTGAAAGTAACAACGAGGTCCTTCGTCTCGCCGAAGCTCGACATTGCGGTCAGATAGATGGTCTGAACGCCCATGCCTGTGGGAGTGCCCGTAACCTTACCGGTCGCAGTGTCGAGAGTCAGCCCGGCAGGCAGTGTCTTGCCGGACGTTACAGCCCATGTGAAGGTCCCCATTCCGTTAGCGGTGGGGGTCATGTTGACCGTTCCGCCGGTAACAATATTGACCTGAGAGCCTGAAACAGACATGTTAGCCGCTATGTTGAAAAGGATCGGAATCTCGACGGACTGCGTAGGGTTGGTGGTAGTTGCGAGCAGTGTAACCTGATACTGGCTTCCGACAGCGGTTCCCGCAGGGACGTTGACTGTCAGCGTCTTGCCCGAGAGAGTTCCCCAGGTGCCGCCTGTTCCGGCGGTTCCTACACCCTGCGACTTGATCGTTACCGTAGGATTGAGATCAGCGGGGAACGTGGGCGTGTATGTATATCTCATTCCGGGGGCGATGGTGATCTCCGTCGCCGTGGCGGCCTCCGCCTCGTCGATGCCGGACATGATGAACATCGACCCGCCTCCCGCAAAAAGAAGGGAGACAGCGACGATCGCCATGATTCTGTTGGTCTGTGTTTTAGACATTGAATATAGTCCGACCGCCCGATCTGACGTCGAGAGGTCATGACATTATCTTCTGAGGCGTATTTAGATAATATTTGACTGATGTTAACCAAAAGGTTAAAATTATGATTCAGAAGGAAATCCTT
>JAJBAV010000084.1 GCA_020532085.1 Candidatus Cloacimonadota bacterium
TTGGCAACCATCTGGGTTCCAACCAAAATGTCCACCTCGCGGTTTTCCATCTGTTCCACCAGGCGCTGCTGTGAACCTTTGGTGCGGGTGGAGTCCCGATCCATGCGAGCAATGGCCGCAGTGGGGAAATATTCCTGCAGGGTGTGTTCCAGTTGTTCCGTACCAACCCCCTGAGGTTCGATAGTGGCCCCGCCGCAGCCAGGACAAACTTCTTCTGGGACTTGAGTGTAATCACAGTAGTTGCATGTAAGCATGCCTTTACTGCGATACCAGGTCAGGGTGATGTCACAGTTGGGACAGCGAAACGTGGCGCCACAGTCGCGGCAGATAAGATACGGTGAGAACCCACGCCGATTCAGGAGCAGCACCGCCTGTTCCCCAGCGTCCAGGGTCTGTTGCAGAGCGGTAAGCATCTGCTCTCCCAGAACACAGGGTTCCTTTGTTCCGCTCAGATCTACTATTTCAACTACAGGCATAGGGCGTGATAAGGCACGGTGGGTAAGACTAAGCAAGGTCATATGCCCGGCGCGCGCGCGTTCAAAACTGGTCAGAGCCGGGGTCGCGCTCCCGAGCACCACCGGAATCTGCAGCATCTGCCCTCGCAGCAGGGCCAGATCCCGCGCGTTATAGCGTAATCCCTCCCCCTGCTTGTAGCTTTCGTCATGCTCCTCATCCACCACCACGATGCCAAGATTCTGCAGCGGCGCAAACACCGCAGAACGTGCCCCAATCACAATCTCGATCCGATTATGGTTGATCTCGCGCCAAATATCGTGGCGCTCAGCCGCATTCATACCGGAATGAAGAATCCCGATGCGCACCCCTTGGTGCTCAAAACGTGCCCGAAAACGCTTTACCAGTTGCGGCGTAAGGGCAATCTCGGGCACCAACACCAGTGCTTGTTGTCGCTGAACCTGGACTACATGTGCGATGGCATGCAGATACACCTCAGTCTTGCCGCTACCGGTAACCCCATGGAGCAAAAAAGGGGCAAACGTAGAGGGCTGCTCCGTGTCAGGGCAGATCGCGGTAACGGCTTGCTGCTGTTCAGGGGCAAGCACGGGGGGAGTGTCGGGCTTGATATCCAAACCGACAAACGGATCACGGCTGGAGGTACTTTGGGTACGTGTGACGAGACCTAGTTCCTCAAGGCGCCTCAGCGGTGCGTGTGGATTGGGAAAGCTAGCGCGGATCTCCTCCGCCGCGACTTCACCCTGAGAGACGATGAAAGCATAAATCGCTTGCTGCGTCGCCCCGCGCAACACGGCCTCCTGCCCGGTTGCGCGATAGTGCACGTGCTGGATGGCAGCCGGCGCCTTCTGCTGGGTCAGACCCGCCGGCAGAGCTGTCTTTATGGTAAGCCCCAAAGGGTAGGCATAATAGGCACTAACCCGCTGTAGAAACGTAACGCTGGCACTATCAAGCGCTGCAACGTCCTCATCCAGGCACGCGCTGATGGGTTTAAGTTCCCATTGTTCGTCACCTGAAGGACGCAATCTAACCACAACCCCGATGGCACTACGCCGCCCTAACGGCACCCGCACCCGCATCCCAGGGCGGAGAAGTTTCTCCATCGGTGCGGGGACAACATAGCTCAGCGGCCGCGGCAACGGCGCAAACACAGCGACATCAGCGCATAGCTGCGGCAAAGCTGGGTCTATTGCCTGCTGCGCAGGGCTACGCTGGTGGGTCACAGTCTAATTTCTCCCTGTTTAAAGTGGCGCTGCGTCAGACGTACAACTAAGCCGGAGAGCCCCACCAGGCCTATCAAGTTGGGGATCGCCATGGCGCCATTCATGGTGTCGGAGATATCCCATACAAAGTCTATTTTTTGCAACGCGCCCCAAGTGATCACCAAACAAAATAGACAGCGATACGGGGCCCGCGCCTTCATCCCGAACACGTATTCGATACATTGTTCGCCATAGTAGGCCCAGCCCAGCATGGTGGAATAGGCAAACATCACCAGCGCCAGGGAAACAAACGCCGCGCCAAAACCTGGGATGGCGGTTTCAAACGCCAATGCAGTCAAGGCGCTGGAGCTTTCGCCTCCATCCCAAACACCTGAAGTGAGGATAACCAGAGCGGTGAGACTGCACACAATGATGGTATCGAAGAACACTCCGGTCATGGCTACTAGCCCTTGGCGCACAGGGCTGCTGGTGCGGGCAGCCGCATGGGCGATAGGAGCGCTGCCGAGACCGGCTTCGTTTGAAAACACCCCACGCGCGACACCGAAACGAATAGCCATAGCCACGCTGGCCCCAGCAAAGCCGCCGCTGCCCGCTGCGGGGGTAAAAGCATGGGAAAAAATCAGACCGAACGCGGTGGGCACTGCCGCAATGTTGATAACCAGAGCCACCAGCGCCGCTACTACATATATCAGCGCCATAAACGGAACGAGCTTTTCAGTCACCCGCCCGATGCGCCTAATCCCACCGATAATCACCAGCGCGCTCAATAAGCCCAAAGCCACCCCGCTGAACAACGGCGGTACGGCAAAGGTCGCTTCCAGCGCCACCGCCACCGAATTGGACTGCACCATGCTGCCGATACCGAAGGCGGCGATACTTCCCATCAACGCAAACAGCATCCCCAGCCACGGCAGCCCGAGCCCCTCGCTTAAGTAGCGCATTGGGCCACCCTGCATGGTGCCATCGGGCAAATGCTGGCGAAAATGGACCGCGAGCACCGCTTCGGCATACTTGGTCGCCATGCCGAACACTGCGCAGACCCACATCCAGAAGATCGCCCCTGGGCCCCCCAGATATAAGGCGGTGGCCACTCCGGCAATATTCCCAGTACCAATGGTGGCCGCCATTGCGGTGGTCAGAGCCTGAAATGAGGAGATATCTCCTTCTGCCCCGGAGGCTTTGCGCCCGCTGAAAACCAGACGCAAGCCCATTGGCAAGCGATGCAACTGAATGCCGCGCAACCGCAAGGTTAGAAGGACACCGGTACCCACCAGAAAGGTGAGCATCACCGGGCCCCACACAAATCCATTAATGTAACCGACCAACTCCTGTAGCTCAGTCATCTATTTTCCCTGTTTTAACAAATTCTTGTTGCCAAAATACATAACAGGTGGCGGGGCTGTCACCGGAACCTCTACGCTCAAAGCAAGATAAGCCCTTAGTT
>JAJBAV010000085.1 GCA_020532085.1 Candidatus Cloacimonadota bacterium
GACGGTTAAGGACTCTTCTGGCAGAACAGTCTCGTGGCTGACATATGATCAGGCACACCGTGTGGTCACCGGAGTCCCAAGAGAGACGGGAGTATACCACGTTTGGCTGAACGACAGATATTGGTCTGTCAACGTAACCGATGCTCCGCTATCGGCCCCATGGGTTCGGTTCAGCGCATCGGTCGCCGGCGAAACCATATCGGCATCCCCGACCGGGTCTGCCCAGGATTCCGTTACCAGATATTCCTGGTCCCTTACAGACCTTGACGGTTCGCTCGTGTCCGCCTACGAGGGCAAGAATCTTGCAATGACAGCAGGGCCCGGAATCTACATTCTGGTACTGCAGCAGGTCGGCCCATCCGGGCCGGCGAGCTACTCGCAGATAATCGAGGTCACATCCGCCGCGGAGCCTGTGCCAGAACCTGCCGAGCCGATATCGGTCTGGCCGATGGCTCTGGGAGCGATGTCGATCGTTCTTCTGCTTGTCTCCGCCGCGAGCCGCAGCATCTGGCCTGCCGGCGTAGCTCTCCTATGCGCCACAGTCGCAATTTTGATGGTGATCAAATGGATTTAAATTATAAACACAGGAATACAGCTGTCGCAACGCTTGCGGCAATGTCGGTGTTACTCATGCTGACAATTACCGCGGCCCCTCTTGCGACCGCCGAGGAGGCGGAGGCGGACCCGACCGTAACTGCCGGATTGATAGACGACGGAACGACGGACGCCATCAAGTGGTGGCTCAGAGTTATCCCTGGGACTTCCTCTGCGATGGGGATCTATGACTACTACAACCAGGACAACGGACGGACGGACGTCGGTGCCGGCGACAGCGAAGCTATCAAAGCGTACGCCAGGAACGTGGATGCACAGCGTTCCGCAGAGCAGCAATATAACCTGCTGATGGTCGCGTCCGACCTTGTCCGGGGCGATTCTCAGACGTGGAAGCTGACCGACGCATACCTGAACCGTGCGGCGGAGATAGCCGCCGGGTCAGTATGGTACGAGGGAGCGAAGTTCAACGCGGACGGGATCCTTGAGTTCGGCGGAGTGTACGACTCAGTCTCCACCGGGAATCTGAACACCCAGGACGTCCTTGACCGCGCGGCGTCAGTATCCGTCGATCTGCGCGACGAGTGGGATGCGACCAACTACGGCGGACAGCTGCAGATAGAGCTGATATGGGACAACGGAAGCACCGGGAACGCCACAACGACATTGCACGTCGATTTCTGCAGCCTTGCGACTGTCACCGGTACAGACAATATCGTCTATCTCTCGCAGACCGTCGGTGACGATGCGACACCCGAGAACTCTACGATCTGGGCTTACACCACGTCCGGGACGATTACTTCGATAGCGGAAGGATCCTCTGCAATTCCCCTTACCAAGGGAGCAAATGACATATCGTCTCTTCCGTCCGGGTTCTACCGCCTCTCGCCGGGAACATACGGAGGGCCGTTCATGTCTTCCGTTTCCGAGAGCGCCGCTCCCGTGAAGGGAGTCATGGGCATAGTCTGCGACGACTCCTACGGATACGCTTTCGTTTCAGGCGACAAGATCGGGATTAACTGGGACGGAACGACCGTCGAAAGCTCTACGCTCGACTTCCGGATAACGGGGTGCGACACACCGCAGACATCTCACGGCTCGCCTGCGGCATTAGTCCGCTCCTATGGAGAGTACTATGACCAGCTCACCGCCCTGCTGTTCGAGGCGGCCGAGTCCGCTCAGGTAATGTGGACGATCTCGGCCAACACCCATACGAGCAACCTGTTGCTTTCCCCCTCGTCGCTGATACCGCATCTGATGAACGTGGGCGTCGACGCAGAGCAGAGCTACGCCATGTACGTAATGGCGCTCGACCAGATCGCTCAGTATAACTCGAGCTACGGCGGGGTGTTGAAGGACGGCATGACCAAGATCTCTTCGCAATCTCTCGATCTTTACTGCCACGGGAGCATCTATGCATCCGACGGCACCGCGATCGCAGAGAACGTGATATTCACCCCGTACGTCTACCTCAAGGATTGGACGATATACTCCGGACAGAACAACACGTTCGGCCAGGACGGCATGGTCATGGTCTGGGATGCGGCGGATACGGCCGTAGGATGGACCGCGGCATCGACCGCCGGCAACTATCAGAGCATCGTCGTCCAGAAGGGCGCTTACTTCCTGCCTGACGAGATCGTTTACGACGGGGCGCAGGTCCCAAGCCTTCACCTGGACGTTGAGGAGGTCCAGCGCATCTCTGTCTTCGAGGAGCTTGACTGGGACCGCTCTGATGCACCCAAGGTGCTGTCTGCATCGACGTTGATCATGATCATCGTCATAGAGCTGGGCGCTATTGTTGCGCTGATAGGCTACATCATCAGGATGCCGGCGCTTATCGTCATTGGGCTTGTTGTGGCGCTGATCGGCGTCGTTGCAAGCGATTGGATAGCAAGGGTGGCCCTCGGCAACGAGGACCCATTGGGCTGGCTCCCGTGGAGGTTCTGATGCTCGGGATTGTCATCAAGGCCGCCGCGTTCATCATCGCTGGTGCCCTGGTCCTCTTTGCCCTCCTGATGGCGATGGGATATCTGGACTTCTGGGTTGCAGAGGTGTTCGGATGATTTCTCTGCGCGGCATAGTCTTACCGGGCATGATGGCCATAGGTGCAGTCTACTGCGCCGTCGCCCTGATCCGATTCTACGCGGACGTACTGGCGGTGATGATATGATCGGGATCGTAAAGGGGCTGTTGTTGATCAGCGGCGCGATCTTCCTGGTCCTATCGGTCATAACACTGGTAGGCATGGTCCTTATACAGCTCAACGGAGGCGTCGTCTGATGCTCGGATATTTTCTATCCAGAGCCGCCATAGGTCTGGCAGTGGTCCTGCTGATCACAGCAGTGCTGTGGGAGACTGTACACCTGGTCGATTGGTGCATGTCGCTCTATACCACATACGGCGACGGAACTGTTGCCGGTTACCTCAGGATGCACGCCTACACGTATGTCTCTTATATTTTCGGCGAGAACCCGTTCGGCTGGGTCGCAGGAGGTGCCTGATGCACATAATTCTGTGGATGCTTATCGCAGTATCCATAGCACGCGCCGTTTA
>JAJBAV010000086.1 GCA_020532085.1 Candidatus Cloacimonadota bacterium
CCCATGCGCACCCTGGATGAAATCAAGACCGACATCTATGCCCTGGAGCAGGAGACCGAAGGGCTACTGGAACAGATTGTCGGGGAGGCTGAGTGATGAAGCTGGCCTGTTATCCAGAATACAAGGATTCCGGGCAGCCGTTTTTGGGCGATATTCCGGCTCACTGGAATTTGTTCCGGAATGGCCGTCTGTTCTGTCAGCGCAACGAGACCGGGTTTGGGGAACTACCCATCCTTGAGGTGTCATTGAAAACCGGTGTCCGCGTGCGCGACATGGAGAACTTGAAGCGCAAGCAGGTGATGGGCGACCGGGAAAAATACAAGCGAGCGGCTCAGGGGGATATTGCCTACAATATGATGCGCATGTGGCAAGGGGCCGTTGGCGTCGCGCCTGTCGATGGGCTGGTCAGCCCTGCCTATGTCGTTGTGCGACCCTTTCCCGAGGTGGACTGCCGCTACTTCAGCTTTCTGTTCCGCACTGCCTCCTACATGAACGAGGTGGACGCCTGTTCCCGGGGCATCGTGAAAGACCGCAACCGGCTTTACTGGCAGGATTTCAAGCGCATGCCGTCACCCGTTCCTCCGATTGAGGAACAGCGACACATCACCAGATTTCTCGATGCGGTCGGTAGTAAGGCCCAACGGTTCATCCGCAACAAGCGGCGGCTCATTGAACTTCTCAAGGAGCAGAAGCAGAACGTCATCAACCAGGCCGTGACCCGGGGGCTTGATCCCAAGGTCAAGTTCAAGCCCAGCGGCGTGGAATGGATCGGAGATATTCCGGAGCATTGGGAGATCGCACCACTCAAGCATTTAGCCAGCATCAATGCCCGTGTCCTGCCTGAATCAACCGATGAGAATTACACCTTCAAATATTGCGACATCAGCTCTGTCGGCACCGGCCGTCTTACAGGGGAGCCTGAAACGCTACGTTTCGGCCAAGCTCCGTCTCGTGCTCGGAGAATACTGAAAAAAGGTGACACGATTCTTTCTACGGTTCGCACTTACCTCAAAGCAGTTTATTACGTCGCTGACGAGGTCGAAGACTGGATCGCATCGACAGGTTTCGCTGCGCTAACGCCCAAGAAAGAAATACATCCACCTTTTTTGGGTCTGCTGATCCAAAGCGGCAATTTCATCAACCGGGTTATTCGAGAGTCGATAGGCGTTGCTTATCCGGCCATAGCAGAAACAAAATTGGGCACCCTGCATTTGGCTTACCCGGTATCTTTCGAGGAACAGCAGGAAATACTGGAGCACATCGCCGATTCTTCGAAGGCTATCGACCAGGCCATTACCCGAACTGAGCGCGAGATCGCGCTGATGCGCGAATACCGCATCCGGCTGATTTCCGATGTCGTCACCGGTCAGGTAGATGTACGCGGCATCGAGGTGCCGGATGTTGCCGAGGACGAACTGCTGGCGCTGGATGAGGACACCGCCGAATCCGATGACGTGATCGATGACGAGGGGGACATGGATGAAACCGACTGACACCAGCGAAAAGGGCCTGGAATCGATCATCGTCACCTCCCTTGTGGAGGATGCCGGATACGTTCAGGGTGATCCGCAGGACTACGACCGGGAACACGCCGTCGACCTGGCCAAACTGCTGCAGTTTCTCTCCGCCACCCAGCCCGATACCTATGAGGCTCTCGGCATCGACGAGGAAGGCCCCAAGCGCACACAATTCCTGCACCGCCTGCAGGGCGAAATCGCCAAACGCGGCGTGGTGGACGTGCTGCGCGGCGGCATCAAGCACGGCCCGGCTCATGTGGACCTTTTCTACGGCACACCGACGCCGGGCAACGTGAAGGCAGCCGAACGATTCGAAGCCAACATCTTCAGCGTCACCCGCCAGCTTCGCTACAGCCGCAACGAGACCGCGCTTTCCCTCGACATGGCCGTATTCATCAACGGCCTGCCCATCGCCACCTTCGAACTTAAGAACAAGCTCACCAAACAGACGATTCTCGATGCCGTGCAGCAGTATCAACGTGACCGCGACCCGAAGGAGCTGCTGTTCCAGTTCGGCCGCTGCGTCGTCCATTTTGCCGTTGACGACCACGAGGTGCGTTTCTGCACCCACCTAAAGGGCAAAGGCTCGTGGTTTCTACCCTTCGACAAAGGCTACAACGACGGCGCTGGCAATCCGCCGAACCCTCATGGGCTCGCCACCGATTACCTGTGGAAGGAGACCCTCTCCAAAGAGGGGTTGACCGATATCCTGGAAAACTACGCCCAGGTGGTGGAGGAAAAGGACGAGAAGACCGGCAAAAAGAGGTACAAGCAGATTTTCCCTCGCTACCACCAGTTGAAGATGGTGCGCATGCTGCTGGCCAATGCCGCTGAGAGTGGCATCGGCAGGCGCTACCTGATCCAGCACTCGGCGGGCAGCGGCAAAAGTAACTCCATCGCCTGGCTGGCGCACCAGCTCGTTGGGCTGGAACACGAGAGCAAGGCGTTGTTCGATTCGGTCATCGTGGTCACCGACCGACGGGTGCTCGACAAGCAGATCCGCGACACCATCAAGCAGTTCGCCCAGGTCTCCGCCACCGTCGGCCATGCCGAACACTCTGGCGACCTGCGCAAATTCCTCAAGGCCGGGAAGAAAATCATCATCACCACGGTGCAGAAGTTCCCGTTCATCCTCGATGAGATCGGCGATGAACACCGAAAGAGCAAATTCGCCATCATCATCGACGAGGCCCATTCCAGCCAGGGCGGCAAGACCACCGCCGCCATGAACATGGCCGTTGCGGAAAAGCCGGGTGAATACAAGGCGGAATGGGATGAACTGGACGCCGAGGACAAGATCAACAAGATCATGGAAGGCCGGAAGATGGTGACCAACGCCAGCTACTTCGCCTTCACCGCGACCCCCAAGAACAAAACCCTGGAGATTTTCGGCGATCCGGACCCG
>JAJBAV010000087.1 GCA_020532085.1 Candidatus Cloacimonadota bacterium
GATGCCGGCTTGATGCTGACTACTGGTAAGGACATGTGGCAGCATGCTATAGGCTGGTCCCCATACGACGCAGTATTTAACTGGCTGGGTATCGGTGGCGGTGATCCCGCGCCGGTCGTTGAGGCGGTGGACGCGGCCGCCTACGACTGGCCGGGCCTGATTATCAAGGCTGGGCTGGTCGCTCTGGTGGTCGTTGTCGGATGGGCCATACTCCGCAATAGCCGCAGGCCCGCCTCCAGGGGGCGCCGTTAATGGCGGCGCTCACAGCCATAGGCAGAGCCCTCTCCGCTATTGCAACCGGCATAGTGGCCGCCGGTGGTAGCCTGCTGGGGCTCGGGGCGGGTGGTGCGTCGACTACTCCGACTACTCCGACCACTCCGACTACCCCTCCAGTTGAGTCGCCGGATATACTCTACGGGATCAGCTCTACCCTGGGCACCAACGAGATACTGATCATAGCTGGGGTGGCTCTGCTGGCGCTCTATGGGGCAGTGGCACTGATCAGAGGTCGGTGAGATGAATATATTGATGATCTCCGTAGGGCTCGCCCTATTTTTATCGTCAGCTATGATCGCAGACCTGCTGGCTATGGGTGGATGGTCGATCGTCTGGGCCGGGACTGATTACGCCCCGGCGTGGACCTCGAAAATAATCGATACTCTCGCGGGCTCTCTGATCATCTGGGGAGTAATTGACATAAAGAAAAAGAAAAAAAGCAGCAGGTTAGCTCGATGAAAAAAACGGCTTTAATGCTTTTAATCGCCCTAGGGGCGCTAGTGCCCCTCGGGGCGCTAATGATGGTGGATGAGGCCCACGCCGCCCCCGTCGATGACGATTACCGCATATGGGGCACATCGACGCCCGATAAGGGGTCGCTGATGCTCGCAATCAACGAGGACGCTCGTATAGTGTTCCCGTCGGTCGCATGGTCCATTTGGCTCTCGGAGCCTATGGCGGTCACTCTGACCACGCCTAACGGCGTGCTGGTCGATGAGGTCCTACCTGCGGGCGTGCATGACTATAACGACGTCTACGAGACCGGGGCTATAGCGGTGGTCTGGACCGTCGGAGCTGACACTATAACGTATAAGCTGACCGTGGCCAGCGGTGCCGGGTCCGCCATAGCTATCGACGATCCCCCCGTAACTATTACTATAGAAAAGTGGGCGTTGGAGGAGCAAAACAGAAACTTGGCCATAGGGTGCATACTCTGCGCGCTGGTTCCGTCTCTGTTCCTGATCCCTTACTACAAACGGAAGAAGAACGATGAATATTATCTCGCGTTTTAAGAGCAAGAGCGCCGCCGATTCAGGCGATAATGGCAACGCCAGCGACCCCCCGCGCCCCGTGGGGGACCGTCTGCTGGACCGCCTGACCACTTCGACCTATCTACTGCCGATAGCCATTATCGGAGGCGCCATCTGGTACCTGGGCTATAGCCCGTTATACCTGGGCGCCCTGGCCGCTGGTGTAGTGGTCTGGGCATACTGGGGCCGCCGCATGACTATTGCCGACGGCAAGCTGGCGCTGGTTGTTAATGTCGAGACTGGCGAGATAGCGCCCTATGTAATAGGACGGTCCAGATGGGCCAGGGCGACCAAGACCGGGCGCCCTTACCTGTCCTTCAGGACCCCGGCGGGCCTCTCCGTTGAGGTCGTGCAGGACTACGCCCCTGACAGTAACACCGTAACTTATCCCCCAGCTGGCGCCTTCTCCGACATATATATTGCGAGCATCCCCGACCGCTACGGCGAGCTTATCGATGAATTGACAAAACTGACAAAGGAAAACATGACCGATAAAACCGAAATCAACCTAAAGAGCGTCGAGATGGCCCGCGCACACAACGCGCGGCTGTCCAAGATGATTGATGATTTGCTAGTTCCTAAAGAGGCTAGCCATGAGTAAGCCCATTCAAGAGTCCGAGCTCTTCCGACGTCTTAGCACTGCCAAGCACGGCGTCATAGTTGTAATTGGGACTGGGCAATGGGGCAAGACCGCTACGGTTCACTCGCTCATTCAGTCCGGGGCCTTCCCCGACCGTAATGTGGTCCTGGTCAATTACTCTAAGACATTTGTGGCCCAGCACTCTTACCCAGACAGCTACCGCGCGCTCACTTGGCCGGAGGACATCAGCGAGATCATGGAGGTAATACGACCATCTCGGGACGTCGTGGTTGTGGATGATGCTATATTCGTAGCCGGCGCCCGCGATTCGGGCACACGGGAAAATAAGGGTTTACAGAAAATGATGACCATAGCAAGCCATAACGAGCTGTTCTTTTTGCTCACGATCCAAAACACGAGCATGTTAGACATATCAATGTTTCAATCTCAAGACGTCTACATGATTCATAAGCACATGGATCTAATCGCGATCCAGAACGAGCGTGATAATCAGGTCATAGCACAGACTATAGCAAACATCTACCTAGAGCGGCACATGTCTAAGTATAAGGGTAAAGTCCACCCCAAAAGCTGGGGATACTGCTCGACGACAAAGGAAATGATTGCCTTCGATTTGCCCCCATGGTGGGAGCCGGCAATGTCCAAACCGTTCTATGGGAGGGTCCCCGTATGAAAGACAGCCCGATAACTGTGGTTTCTAGCAATGAGCTTAGGATGCTCATGACTGCGCTTAGCGCCCGGGACAACATCCGTTCAAGCCAGGAGATCGTACTACATGACAACGCCCAGGGCTATCTGACCCTCAAGACGTGGCTGGAGATTATGGGCGTCAATGGCAAGCTCAAGGACGCCCTGCTGTCGGTCCATGCCGGGGGCGGCCTCTCGCGGGCCATGGCCAATGATGACCTATTCCTGCGCTTGCAGATGCTCCGCAAGCCGGAGGATGACGAGGACGACGACTA
>JAJBAV010000088.1 GCA_020532085.1 Candidatus Cloacimonadota bacterium
GGGACCAGGGTTGCCCGCATTCAAGCTCGGCCACGCGCTCGAGCAACAGGGCCAGGACGCAGATTTTCACATGGGTCTCGATGCGCCGGCCGGCCCAATGGTACATCGGCATCATCTGGATCTGGGTGCGTTTCAGTGAGCGGAAACACCGCTCGATCACCAGAAGCCCCTTGTAGCCGAGGGCGGCGTCTTCCAGGCTGATGGTGTCATCATTGGTTTCCAGCACCCATTTGCCGTCATACCGCTTGGCCTCGGTGATGGCGGCGCGATCCAGGCGGAGCTTGCCGGCCTCGGTCGTGGCCAGGTAGCGCTTGTAGCGTTTGGAGGCCAGCAGTTCGACGGCCCACTGGGCGGAGGCATCCCGGTCGCGATGGCTGGCCAGTTCCTCTTCGAGCAGGCGGACGATCCCGTCCCGGTGGGCCCGTTGCCGCTCGGCCTCCTTCGGGTTGTAACAGAGGATATACCGTCGCCGGCGTTCGCCATCGCCGAGGACGACCTCTTTGGCGTGCAGATTGTCGGTGATCTCGGTGTAGCGGCCGGGTTGGGCGAGCACCTCTTGTTTTATCTCGGCCACCGTTGCCATCCGGGTGGCCAGCAGGTACTTGCCGCAGGCCCGGGCCAGCTCTTCCCGGTTGTCCGCGGAGTTCATGCCCGAGTCGGCCACAAACAGGGCGCGGCCGAGTTTCCAGCCGCGGAGGTCCTGGCGGATGCGCTCGACCGTGGACACATCCGCGGTGTTGCCGGGAAAGACCCAACCCTTCACCGGCAGCCCTTCCCGGGTGACCGCCAGGGCGACAACGATCTGTGGGGTCCAGGTACCCTCCTTGGAATGGCCGTACTGGCGCAGGCCAGCGTTGTTTTCGTCGGCCTCGTCCTCGTAGTCGATGGCAAACGAAGCCGTGGTGGTGTCGTAGAAAATCAGGTCGACCGAGAGGTTGAACAGATTGGCGGTCTGGAAAAAGACCGCCTCCTCAACCGCATCGATATGCTGGTGGAGAAAGTCCATGGCCTCGTACATCTGCCGCAGTTTCAGGCCATGGCAACCGGGAAGATGGACCCGCTCCAGCCAGCGATCCCAGACCCCGAGCTTGGACTCGGGATCGCAGAGGCGGTTGGCGGTCATGGCCAGCAGCGCCTGGTCGTAGGGGACGGCGTACTTGCCCTTGCCGAGCAGGGCCCGGAGCGCCTTGCCGATGCCCAGTCGCTCCCACAGGGTTTCAATGACCAGCACGGTGCCGAGTTCGACCGTGCGCAGAATTTCAAGATCATCGGGCAACCCGCCGCTGCCCTGTTGGTGAACGCCAGTGGCAGCGGAATCCAGGATGGTGATCCCGCAGACCCTGGCGATGGAGCGGGCAAGCCGGACGAGGGCCTCGCGGTCCAGCTGATCGGCCCGGCCGAAGCTGTGAATGATGCGGGCAACGGTGGAGTTGGTCTCCGGATCCCGCACGTTGTGGGCGAGCTGGAGGTACTCGGTGACGGTGCCGTTCTTGTTCTTTCGTTTCGTGGATCGCAGGTACATGGCTGCCCACCACGGTAGCGTTTAAAAATTTGTATTTCAAGAGAAAAATGGTAGCGCGTGTGCCCACAGGTTTTGAGGATTTCCACCACCGCCAAAAAAGCTATCAGCCTGAAATTGCGTGATAAAATTTTCGGTACTGCACTAAAATGTGCCCACAACCCGCAAACTTAGGCCTGAGTTGCAACGAGGTCACTGGATAGTCATTCTCGGACATGTTTTGCAGGGCTCCCGGATCGGAATGAGCAATACCGCTCGGTTCCTCCAAAGCGGTCGGCAATGAACTCCAGGGAGAGCACCTTCTAAACGATTTGCTGGTTTCTCGCTGGCCGTCGCTCGCGATAGATATCCCTCGAGCTGCTCGGCCAGCAACCTGACCGTGTTCATTCCCTTCACGGCACTTCTCTTGGGTAATGTCCTCGTGGTTCTTGTTTTCAAAGTCCATAACAGCAACTGGTTACCAGAAGGATATATTTTTTGCTGGGCAACAGACACAAAGCTCAGCAAATACCCTTGTTATTTCAGCTGGTCATGTGAGTAGCGTTAAGGCGTATCAAGACCCTTGAACCAACTCCTTGCGCTTGTTTGGATAATTCCTGACCAATTTTCAACTTTTCTGTCCTAATCTCACGAACTCGTCGTTCAATCTCCATACTTGGAGAAACTTCTCCTTCGGATTGCATAGCTATCCACCGGGATCCTGTCTCTCGCAGGACATCGTCGACCGCCACACGGTCGCTGTCTTTCCCTACCACCAGCACTACCACTCCGGGAAACTCCTGCTCAATTTGCAAAATCATCGTCCGTAGCAATTCGGACTGGCGAACAGCTACGACGACTAAATCCATTTCAAACGCCCTGCATAGCTGTAGACCACAAAAGCTGTCATGCGCAGCCATGCAGAACACTTGTTCACTCGATAGATTTTTCCGCAACTCAGGAAGAAGACGTGAACAGGAAAAGAGTCGCTGCGGATTATCAATGAGAAGCACATTCATTTCAGTTTTAACGGGACTACTCATTACTACCATCAATATCAATTAATATTTAAAGGGTTAAACCTCATGAAAACCAGCTTGCCTGCGACATTCCTGGCGGAGGATCCACTCATACGAATCAGTACAAACAAGAACGATGCCACCTTATCATTTAATTTTAACTTGTTATAATTATGAGACTTTTCGCCTTAAACAGAAAACCGAACAACCCTGCCTGATGCGTATTCCACGACATCCGGCCAGTGATTCCACGCGAAGGCGGCCACGCATTCCACGTGATCCCGGCCGCCTGTTCCAGTGATTCCGGCCAGGCGGTCGGAGCGAAGCGACGCGGTTGGTTGTTGG
>JAJBAV010000089.1 GCA_020532085.1 Candidatus Cloacimonadota bacterium
CGAATATATTATATTGTTAATTACGGAGGATTGATGAGGGTGTTGAAGAGATTCGTGGATACGCTCGCAGGCTGGAAGATGACTGTCGTGTCCGGAATATTCCTGGCCGTCAGCCTGCTGCTGTCGGTCTCGGGCATCGAGGTCTGTATCGAACCCGCGTGGATATCCGTCATCATAAGCGGCATACCTCTGCTGTATCTGTCCGTGTGGAGGATCGTCTACGACCGCGGGATCAGCAAGATCTCCTCGGCACTGCTCATAACCATCGCGATAGCGGCCGCCGTCTACATAGGAGATCTGTTCGCGGCAGGAGAGGTCGCATTCATCATGTCCATCGGTGCATTGCTCGAAGAAAGGACCGTGAACAGAGCGAAGAAAGGTCTGCGGAAGCTTATCGACCTTACCCCGGTACAGGGACGCAGGATCAGAGATGGCACGGAAGAACTCGTCCCGGCGGAAGAGATCCGCCCGGGCGACACCGTCCGTGTATTGCCGGGGGAGACCATCCCAGTGGACGGGATGATAATCAAAGGGGAGACATCCATCGACCAGTCGATCATGACCGGAGAATCGCTTCCGGTCGACAAGACGGTGGACGACGAGGTCTTCTGCGGAACCGTGAACCGTTTCGGTACCGTCGACATATCAGCCACCAAAGTCGGCGAGAACAGCTCTTTCCAGAAACTCGTCCGCATGATACGGGAGGCCGAGAACAGGCAGGCCCCAACACAGCGCATCGCAGATAAATGGGCAAGCTGGCTCGTTCCGGTCGCAGTGATTATAGCCATCGTTGCAGGTATGGCGACGAACAACATCGTCACCACCGTGACGGTACTGGTGGTATTCTGTCCGTGTGCCCTCGTCCTTGCCACACCGACCGCGATAATGGCGGCGATAGGACAGGCTACCAAGCACGGTGTCATCATCAAGTCCGGCGAGGCCCTGGAGAAGATGGGCAAGGTCGACACGATAGCCTTTGACAAGACAGGCACCCTGACATACGGCAGATCGGGGGTCAGCGATGTCATGCCCGCCTCGGCGGATACGAGCGAGCAGGAATTACTATCTATCGCGGCCTCCGCCGAATCGCGCAGCGAACACCCTCTGGGAAAAGCCATCGTCGCCCTGGCGAAGGAACGGGGCATATCGATCTCGGAACCCACGGACTTCCATATGGATGCAGGTAAAGGCATCGTAGCACGGGTGAACGGCCAGAGAGTCGTATGCGGAAGCGAGAGATACCTGCACGAAAATGTCATCTCGATCACCGATGACATCCATACCGATCTAGACGTGCTTCGCGATCAGGGAAAGGCATCGATATTGATCGCGGCCGACGGCACCTGTATCGGCGTGATAGGCATATCTGACACACTCCGTCCGGATGCGGACAGGATGATATCCGACCTTGGAAAACTGGATACCGAGGCCGTGTTGCTGACCGGAGACAACTCCAGGACCGCAGACTATTTCGCACGGAAGGTCGGGATAACCAACGTCAGGGCAGAACTCCTGCCCGGAGAGAAGGTCGACAGCATCCTATCAATACGGAAGAGTGGCAGGAATGTCTGCATGATAGGGGACGGCGTGAACGACGCACCCGCACTCAAGACGGCCGATGTCGGCGTGGCGATGGGGGACATAGGCAGCGATATAACGGTGGATGCCGCGGACATCGCATTGGTGGGAGGGGACCTATCCAAGATCCCATACCTAAAATGGCTGTCGAACACCACGGTAAGGACGATAAGTTTCAGCATTGCCCTTTCCATGGGCATAAACTTCGTTGCCATAATCCTGTCTGTGTTGCAGATGCTAACACCGACCACCGGCGCATTGGTGCACAATGCGGGATCGTGCTTCGTAGTACTGATAGCGGCGCTGCTGTACGACAGGAAATATCCGGGATTCGAAACAGCCAGACCAGAAACAACCATGACGGCACCCGTCATCAGAACGTCTGGATAAGATAGATGGCGGACCCGGCTGGGCCCGCCATCACATCCCGGAGCCGTTCGATCATTGCAAAACCGCACCGTGAACGGTTTCAACGTGACGATGGCACCTTCCTATCCAGCGGCTTGGTGGCGCATCTCAACGATCCGCTGTTGCCGTTGTGTACGCTGAAATGGACCATGTGCACTTCGATGCCCCTTTTCTCGAGTTCTGACCTCAGGTACGAATTCGGCTAAAATCTCAATTCCAAGAGCATTAAAGAACTAATTGCAACCATCCACGTCTCGCCGCTATGCTCCCGGGGCATTCGAGCATCAACACGACGAGCAAGTATTATATGAAGAAGAACGACGAAACGAGGAATGCCGTGGGGATGTTCACAGGGAATGTCGAGAGGGATGCGCAATGAGGATGTCATGTACGCAGTCCGAATCTCACGATCCGAGGCCGTGTGATCTGTGGATCGAGAGCTCCGATGGCGCAGGATCTGTTCAGTGCGGCGCGGGCCCTATGGAAAGTTTTTCCGCGACACCGATCCACAAATCAACTTATTCTGTGGTAATTGGAGAAAAATAACCCGTTTATCATAAATATATTGTAAGGATAATGGAGCCACCTGAGGAATTCGAATCCCCGACCTGCTGATTACAAGTCAGCCGCACTACCGGGCTATGCAAAGGTGGCGATATGCCAGCGAATGTAGGGCTTACTTTTATTACTTTCCATATTCAGACGTCTCTGAAGGCGTCTCGCGCATGACCGATATATTTAATAGAGGTTACGTAATCGCGAAGGCGTTGCATTCCAACGTTACCG
>JAJBAV010000090.1 GCA_020532085.1 Candidatus Cloacimonadota bacterium
TGTAGGTGCCCGTAAGAGCCATGATGCGCCCCAGGTGCGCATCCGCGTCGGGACGCCGCAGCCTGAGCTGTTCGAGGTAGGCTGCGGCCTTCGGCGACATGGCCAGGAACAGCTCCAGTGTTTTTGCCTTTGTGGCCTTTTTGCGGCGCTTCAAAAGCTCGATGTCGTGAACTGGCTCCACCACCTGCACACCCCGCTCGAAGCTCCTTACATGCACGGCGATCTGCACGTCATCGCAGCATATGCGCACAGTGTCGGGCAACGCCGCCAGGCTGGCCGTTCTTCCGGCGTATTTCATTGGCACGGAATAGTGGTTGCCCTCGAAGGCTACCCTGCACTGTTTGCTGATGCGCGCGCTTTTGACCACCGAGCAGTCATACGGGCGTGAGACAAGAGGCAGCATGGCCTCCTGCTCCCGGGCAAAAAGCTCCGCCGGCGTGCTGCGCATTGCGGCCAGCATACGCTGGTCGGCCACCTGTGTCTGCCATTGGCGAGCGGCCTCGTTCACGGCGATCAGCGACATCTGCGAGGTGTCCATGCCGTTGAGGAAGCTGCCGCGCAGGTAGCCCACCGAGCGCTCTACTTTGCCTTTTTCATGAGGCGAGCGCACATTGCAGGCGTTCACCACAAAGCCGTAGTGGGCGGCCATGTCCGCGTATCTGGGATTGATTTGAGGCGGCGCGTAGATGTTGTCGTTGTGCAAAACGGCCACCTTGCAGTTGTCGACCATGACGCGGCGGGGCACGGCGCCAAAAAACTCGAAGGCCGCGCGGTGGCAGGCGAGAAAATGCTCCATGTTCATGCGCATGACGAACTTGACAAAAATCCTGCGACTGTAGCCCAGGGTCATCAAAAAGACGTACAGCTTGCGCCTTGTGCCGCCGGCGCGCACCAGGGCGCATTCCGCGAAGTCAACCTGAGCCATCTCGCCGGGCTCGAAATTCAGGGTCAAAAACGCTTCATGCACCGGCGGGCGCACTTTTCGTATGTGGTCGTGCAGTATGGTCTTTCCACCCTGATAGCCGTCCTGGCGCAGACGAAAGAGTATCTGCATTCCGCTGAGGCCGTCGTCAAGCAGTCGCCTGATCTTTTCCTTGTGCGGTTCGAGAATGCTCTCCGACTTCCGCGGAGGCTTTGCCTCCAGCTCCCTGGGCATGGCCAGGTGCCTTTCAACCGTGCGCAGGGCAATGCCCAGCTTTTGAGATATCTGCCTTGGCCCCAGCCCCTGCTCGTCGTGATGCTGATGAATGAGAAAATGCGTGTACGGCTTCATGTCCGCCCCCCTCCGGCCATGTGGCCCATAATCTCCGCGATGCTCAGGGGTTGTTCAAAGCGCCTGTATTGGGCATCGGAGACAGGCTGCGCAGGATGTTGCGCAGGATGTTGCGCAGGAGGGGGTTCTGAAACGCGGCCCTGGTTCAAACTGTCGCGCACACAGGGCAGCTCAAGCACCTGGTAAATCGGACGTGCATAGGCAATCAGCAGGCGGGCGGCAAGCTCGGCGCGAGCCAGATCCAGCCCCGCGGCGGAAAGCCCGCTGCGCGCGCAGAGCTTCTCGTCCGAATACCAGGACAGGCCCGACTCGTTGGCCACCGTTATCAGAAAAAGATACAGCGCCTGGGCATCGCGGCTGAGGCCAGTGATGCAGCCCAGCCTTACGAAGCGGTGATCCACCCAGCCAAAGCCCGGCGGAATGTGCCTGAGGCGGTCGGGACGCGGAACTACGACTTTGAAGCTCATGTCGACTCTCCTTTTTTCATGTTGCCTTTGGCGGAACAAAAGTGTTCCGGCAAATAAGCTACATCGCCAAGGGCATTCCTGCGCAGTCGGTCACGTACGATTTTTGCTCATCTATAACTCGTTTATTTGAAGGTGGTTGCAAACTCCAGTCGGTCACGTACGCCGGTTTTTACCCGGTCAGTCGGTCACGTACGAATTTCGTCCTGGCAGCGAAGGCGCCGCCCACTTTCGGCAAACCCGTAAAGCGCGCTTCTGAGATCTGCGATAATGTCACAGCCGGTAAACTTTGCTGCCATCCCAAGCATGACATCCTGAAAGTCAAATTCAAGACGCGGCACGTGCGGCGGCGCAGCACCCTTGGCGGCATTGGCCGCCGCAGCCTCCCTGCGCCGGTTGCGGATGTCGCGCTGGCGCTGCGCCTCTGAGAGCCTGAACTTGATATCGGCTCTCTTCCTCTTGCGGAAGGACTTGTTCTTGAGGCGGTTCCGTGCCTTCTGGCAGTCGGCGGAGCCGCAATACTTCTGCTTCTCCCTGTTGTTCGCGCGCGGGATGAAGTAATGATCACAATTTGCGCATTTGACCGGTTTTGTCATTGGCTCCTTTACGTCTTTTGATTAATCAATAACGCACAAGGTGAAATGTAGCCGTGAAAAACAGTGAAAAAGACGCGGCGGCGCGAAGAACAGCAAAAGAAAAGCCAATAAGAAAGAAAAAAGAAGGAAGAATATCTTTAATTTGAAGTTTTTTAAGAAAAAGAAAAGAAAATAGCCTGTCTGAGAATAATAATACGACTAGCTCTTGGCTCCAAAAAGGCACAGCGGCGCGAAGAACAGTAAAAGAAAAGCCAATAAGAAAGAAAAAAGAAGGAAGAATATCTTTAATTTGAAGTTTTTTAAGAAAAAGAAAAGAAAATAGCCTGTCTGAGAATAATAATACGATTAGCCAACCGCCAAATTAAAACGGCAGAAAACCGCCAAATGAACTCGGCGACGACAC
>JAJBAV010000091.1 GCA_020532085.1 Candidatus Cloacimonadota bacterium
TAGGGGGGCGCCACGGGGTGGCTTAGGGGTGCGGCGCGGAGCGCCTTAGGGGTGCGTCGCGCGGTTGCGCGACTTAGGGGATAGGGGAGCGCCGCAGCGCAGAGCGACTTAGGGGGTAGGGGCGCCGCTGGGGCGGCGCAGTGGGAAGTGGGAAGTGGGAAGTGCTTTACTGCGGCTGAGGAAGAACGGCTAGCTGGGACAGCTTCGCCCTACCTGCTTGGGTGGACGAGGAGCCAGCAAGCAAGGGACTGCTTGCAGGGAGAGGGTAAAAGGGCAGGGCAGGGGCGCCGCAGGGGCGGCGCAGTGGGAAGTGGGAAGTGGGAAAAGTGGAAAGGGATGGGGTGCCAACACGGACGGGCACGGACGAACACGGACAGGCACGGACAAGCACGGACAAGCAGGGGCAAGCAGGGGCGGGAGGGCGAGGGTGGATGACGGAGCTGGAGCTCCGCGTTCCCAGTGCGATGCGGCTGCGCCGAGTGGTGGACGATACGGACTGGCACGGACTGGCACGGACAAGCAGGGGCAAGCAGGGACGCCGCTGAGGCGGCGAATGAAGCGTTGCTATGCAACATGAAGCACTGCTACGCAGTATGAAGCGCTGCTGGGCGGCATGAAGGAATTGAGGGAAAAACGGCTAGCCGGGACGGCGTCGCCCTACCTTTTCGGAGGATGCGGCAGAGGTGACGGGGCGAGTACGGAGCCTCGCGTTCCCAGTGCGATGCGGGTGGCTTTGCGTGTACACGGGCAGGGATGCCCGTGGTCCCAGGGCTGGGTGCTCAGCGGGTTCGGAGCCCCTGCTGTACTGGCTTTGCGAGGACTTGGGATGAACGGCTAGCCGGGACGGCGTCGCCCTACCTGCTTGGGTGTGCGCGTATTCGGCCTGATGCAACTACCGATCATTCGTTCTCAGCAGGCTTCCTGTCCGATTCAAGCAGTCGCAAATAATCTCGCTTCGCATATAAAACACGAATGATTGAAACAAATTTCTCTTCTTGTCTGTAAAACACGAGGTAGTTCTTGCATGGAATGAATCGGTAGATTTTAAGGCTCGGAAGATCGGTTCTGACTCTGGCTCCAATCTGCGGCAAGGTTGCCAATGTCTGAATCTTTTGGAAAATCAAGGAAAGAAGATCAGTTGCGGCTTGCGGGTTGCAAAGATCAGACGATATGTACCGTTTTATTTCATCCAGATCAGCAACGGCTTTCGGTGAAAACCGGATTTCAAGCATCGCTACACTCCGAGCTGCTGCTTCGCCGCGTCGAGTGAAACCCATCCTTCTTTCCGAGCGGTCGCCTCGCCATCAACTAAAGCCGAAATGAGATCGAGTTCTGTGCGTAATTTTTCGTATGCACGAATGTCAACGATAGCAAAACGCCCATGCCCGTTTTCCGTTAAAAAAACGGGAGAATCAACAGTGACTTCGCGTAAAACACGATTGTAGTTTCTCAGTTCAGAAATTGGCTTGATTGTCGGCATGGTGAACTCCTTTCATCGATTGATTTAGTTTAACTGAGTGCATACGGTAATTCAATAGCAATGTTTGACGGCGCGCTGTGGCGCGCCTTAGGGGAGCGTCGCGCGTGCGCGACTTAGGGGAGCGGCCCTGATGGGCCTTAGGGGATAGGGGAGCGCCGCTGGGGCGGCGCAGTGACAAGTGGCAAGTAGCAAGTAGCAAGTGCTTTACTGCGGCTGAGGATGGTCGGCGGCAGAGGCCTGCACGCCCTCCAGGGCTGAAAAACGGCTAGCTGGGGACAGCTTCGCCCTTCTATGTGTGGGTTTGTCAACCGCAAATAATTCCTTAGAACCTTTTTTGTAAAAACGTCTGTTTTCGTGTTACATTTTATAAATCCTTTTGCGAGCGATTGATGTCATCTGCGAAATGAACCGGCTTTTGGAAGTTCCGCTTAATCTGAATCGGAAGCGGACAACCTTCTATCCGTTAGGGACGAACCCTTAACACAATTCTGCATGCGCCTTTCGACTCTGAAAGCCGGGATGACCAGGGAGAACAATCTACCAAATCGGTGTGTTTAGTACCAAGGGCGAAGCCGTTTCCCTGAACATTCCGACAAATAACATCCATCATTAAAACTCCGTACGTACCTCAGCCGGTTCCGGCTTAACTTTTGAGTATTGCGCCCTCAGGAACAATATCCTGCTCAACGTATTTCCATAAAGCCACCAGAAGCTTCCTGGCCAGTGCTACAATGGCCTTCCGTTTAGCCCGGCTGGTATTCTCGGCCATGCAGCGATCCTTGAACCACTGGGTTAGTGCACTGTCGGGCTGCCAGCGCACCCAGCCCCAAGCCAGTTCGATCATCGTGGTTCTGACGCGAGAATTACCAGCTTTGCTGATTCCCTGCTCCCGCAGCGTTTCTCCACTGTCGAAAGGCGTCCCTGTCAGTCCGGAAAAAGAGCCGACGGCCTTGCGATTACGAAAGGTACGCCACCCCAGAGCCTCGTGGCTGAGCGTCCAGCCGGTTTGCAGGCCGATGCTCTTGAGATTCTGGAGTTTTTGCGCTTTCTTGTCTGCTACGTTTTCAGGCTGTATGACCGCTTGGGTCTGTTCTGCTTCAAGTCCTTTTATTTGCTCCTCGACCATAATGAGACGCTTCTGTTCGCGACTGAGCTCTTCCGCGACTTCTGGTCTCAGCTCCCGCCCGGACCAGTCGCGTAATTCGTCCAGTTTAACTCGCG
>JAJBAV010000092.1 GCA_020532085.1 Candidatus Cloacimonadota bacterium
TGATGCGGCACATACCGCCCTGCCATTGCTCGGCGGCATGGCCGGGGGCGTTATTGGTGGCGTTGGCGGCGGAACGGCTGGATCAATTGTTCCCGTTGCTGGCACTGCAACGGGGATCACCACGGGTGGCGTGGCGGGCGGCGCGCTAGGATACGCCATAGGTGAAACGGGGGCGGACGCTCTCGACGAGTTCCTGGGAGTGGTCCCGGGTCGGACCATGCAAGAATCGGCCAAAACCGCTGTCGGCAACCTGCTTGAAGGGGCACAGTCTGAAGCGTTGGGCCTTGGTATGGGTGCGGCTGTCCCGCAACTGTGGCGCGGTGTGAAAGCTACCGCTCGCGGCGCAAAATCATTATTACCCATGACGCAGCAAGGGGCGCAAAAAGAAGTGTCGCGGCTGCTCACGGAATTTCGAAAAACTGGCGACCGTAAATTGCTGCAACAGGCGCAAAAGGTCGCCGATTCTGTGCCTGGGTTTAAATTCACGCATGGTATGGGGGCCAATAACCGCGACCTGATAAGCCTTGAGCGCAGCGTTATCAGCGGGTCGGCAGGCAAGCCCGGACTCGAAGGGGTGCAGGGACAAGCCGACGATATGTTGCAAGGCAATGTTCGTGCGGTTGAATCCAAACTGCGAGGCATGCAAAAGGGCAGCAAGGCCGACTTTGTAGATGAGTTGTCACAACAGCGCGGCGGCATTGAGGCCGAACGCACAGCCCTGGCGCAAACTGACGGGCAGTCCACGGGTAAACAGGTTCTGGAAGCCATCGAGACGGCGCAAACCCCATACAAGGAGCAAATGCGCAAACTCGAAGAGTTGATACCGGATTACCCAATACAAATCGACAGCACCAGGGCCACTATCAAGGAGTTATTGGGCAGCAAGAAGTTGAGTGATGAACCGCTTAAAGAAGTGGAAAAAATAAGCAACGCGATTGCCCAGCGCTTTGCCAAAAAGGGCAGCACGTTGCATACCCTCATGGGGGCGCGCCGGACGGTAAACGACGAAATCAGCAAAGCTTCCACGCAGGGCAAAGATAGCGTCGTGGCGGCGCTGATGCAGATCAAATCTTCCCTAGACGAAGACGTCGCGGCGGTAGCGTCGATGGCGCGGACAGGAAAGCTGGCCGAGTACAACGGCGCTCCAGTTTTTCCAGATAAACTGGCGGCGGAACTTGAAGAAAACGCGCTGCGCATCACATCCCTACAGAGCAAGCAGGCTCCAGACATTGACACGGCCATTAAAACGGTCAACGCCAGCGGCAGACCGACTATGCGCGTGGCAGGGGAAACAGAACAGGCATTTCACAAACGTCTGGCCAAAGAATATGAACGGCTGACCGGCAAACCCATGCCGACAAAGGCTGGCGGTGATGAAAAACTGATCTCTGACCTTTTGTCGCGCAACAAGGCCATTCAAAAAACGTTGCAGGAAGTGGAGCCCGGGCAGGACGTTGCGGCGTTGCTCAATGCCTACAATGATTTTTCGTCCAAAGAGTTTTTTGGCAGGTTCGGCAGGGACAGCGTAAAACAGGCTAAAGCAGCGCGCAGGCTTGAGAACGTAGCGCAGAAATTTGCTACGGACACTGGCGTAGATGACATTATCCGCGCAATAGGCCGCGATGAGGCGCAAACCGCCATGCGCAGCCATTATCAGCAACAGCTCGGGGCACTTTTAGACAAAAACCCCTCCGACGCGCAAATCATGCGATGGTTCAAAGAAAATCGCCGTCAACTTGGAAAACTTGGGTTGCATGACGAGTTTTTAAAAATAGTTCGCAGCCAGCAGGGATACAGGGATTTAGTCAAAATTACCGGGGCTGATACGGAGCAGCTTTTTGCCACAATCATGGCGGGAAAAGGGCGGGAACAGCGTCAGGCACTACAACCGATACTGTCTAGAATCAAAGACAAACCGCGCGCCATGGCAGGACTGAAAAGCGCATTTCTGGAATATCTTACCGAAAAAATCGTGCGGCCACTGGCAGCGGACAGGGTAGGCTTCGGGCGCGTTGCAGAGCAGTTGAAACAACTCGATCCGACCATTCAGAAGTTATTTTCGCCGAAGGAAGTTGCGGAGTTAAACAAAGTGCGGCAAGCGGTTGCCATTACACAGCGGCTAACACAGGGAAGTCCCATCGGTGGGTCTCAGACGCAGGAACTTTTAAAAGCGGCAGGTAGAGTGGCAGACGGCAAGCCTCAATCCACCGTCATGTCTGCCATTGTAAACATCGGTGCTTATGGCGCTGGTAGTCAGGCCGGTGGGTGGATTGGCGGCAGCATCGCGGCAGGAGCCGTTCATACGGTGCGGGAAATGGCTAAACGCCATGGGGATAAAGCCGTAAGAATGTATTTTGCCAGAGCAATGTTTGATCCGGCTTACGCGCAAAGCCTTGTGAAATTGACAGCGCAGGCTAAAAAACCATCGGCGGAACTGGTGAGACAGATCAACGCACAAGTGGCGCGCACCGTCATGGCGGTCAAGACCCAGAGCGGCGGCGATTGAGGTAGTCCACAAACTCGGAAATCATGACGATGCCAAGGCAAGACGCCATGATGAAAATTTGCGTATTCACTCCGGTATTTTTCACGAAATACATACCGGCAAAAGCGCAAAACGCGCCAATCGCTGTCAATTTGTTCATAGTGTCCTCATAACGGCGTAAACGGTTAAGCTAGCCACCGTCCACGGCAAAAGACT
>JAJBAV010000093.1 GCA_020532085.1 Candidatus Cloacimonadota bacterium
AACGCACGATCGAAGTGTTCAACGAAAAGATGTACAACATCATGGCGCAGATGTCCCAGGAAGGCATTTACGCAGACCGTTACGACAGGATCGACGACTTCACAAAGACCGTCGCACTCGTGCCTATAAGCGCCAAAGAAGGCGAGGGGATCCAAGACCTGATGCTGGTGCTCATAGGCCTGGCACAGCGTTTCCTCGAGTCGAGGCTCGAGAAGAGCGAAGGTCCCGGCAAAGGAACCATATTGGAGATCAAGGAGGAGCGCGGGCTCGGGAAGACCCTGGACATAATTCTTTATTCTGGCACAATCCGCCGCGGCGACACCGTCGCGCTCGGAACGAGAGGTGCCCCGATCCTCACAAAGATAAAGGCCATATTGAAACCGAAGCCCCTGGACGAGATACGCGACCCCAGGGACAGGTTCGATTCCGTGAAGGAACTCAACGCGGCGGCGGGCGTCAAGATATCGTGCCAGAATGTGGAAGGCGCCATCGCCGGAGGTCCGATCATGGTGGTCAGCGGGCCCAACGACCCGCTCATTTCAACCATCAAAGAAGAATCGCAGATCAAGGTCGATATCGTAGAGGCCGGAATATCCATCAAGGCGGACGCCGTCGGATCGCTGGAGGCGCTGGGCTTCGAAGCGAAACAGGCCGGAATACCCATCAGGAAGTACGGCATAGGCGAGATAACCCGAAGGGACATCGTCGAGGCGGCATACGGGGACAGGAACGAAAGTGTCATCCTCGGATTCAATGTGACCATTTCTAAGGATGCCGAGGCCGAGCTTCAAAATCAGCCAATAGCGGTCTTCACAAATCCTATAGTCTACCAGCTGATCGACGAATACGTGCTGTGGCGCGACGAGACCAAGAGGAAGGCCGAGACCGACAAGCGCTCCGAGTTCGCGTTCCCGGCGAAGATCCTCCTTCTCCCGAACTGTACGTTCAGAGTCAGCAAGCCCGCCATAGTCGGCGTGCGCGTGACAGCAGGGAAAATAAGGATAGGCCAGAAGCTCGTCACGCTGACGGGCGCAGAAGCCGGTAAGATAAAGAGCATCCACACCGGAGAGGACACCTTGAAAGAGGCCTCTCAGGGAGACGAGGTCGCCGTCGGCATAGAGGGCGTTACTGCGGGAAGGCAGATAAACGAGGGCGACGTCCTGTATGTGGACCTGTTGGAGTCATCGGTGAAACAGCTTCCGAACATGGACCTGAACGGTGACGAGAAGGCGGCTATGGAAGAGCTCATAGCCATAAAGAGAAAAGAAGACATGTTCTGGGGGATGTGATGAAATATACTCCTGAGAAAGTGTTCGATCTCGACCCCTACAACATGGCCGGAGGGATATACAATTTCCTCGACGATCTCAACCTTGCGATGGAGACCCAGATCGACATACGCCCGAAGTTCAACAAGATACTGGTATGCGGGATGGGCGGTTCGGCCATAAGCGGCGATATCCTCGCAGACTGCATATATTCGGATTATAATTATCCTGTAATAGTACAGCGTTTTCCGGAGCTGCCTAAATGGTTGGACGATGAGACATTCATCATAGTGGCAAGCTACTCCGGAAATACCAGGGAGACGCTGGCACTTTATGATGATGCCATGGAGAAAGGTTTCAAGGTCACAGTAATGACCGCAGGAGGGCAGCTCTTGGAAAGAGCTGAGAACGACGGCCTTTTCATTTTGAAAATGATGCCGGGACTCCAGCCAAGATGCGCAGTAGGCTATTCGCTGGGTCTCATGCTCAAACTCATGGACCAGATCGGGGGAACATCATTCGAGGTCCAAATCGGGAAGATAATGCCTAAGCTGAAGAAATTCAGAGAAAAGCTAGCGAGCAACAGGAGCGTCGCATGGGAGATCGCCCGCAGGATAAACGGTCGCACTCCGACAATATATTCCACTCCCGAGATGTCATCTTCTGCCATCAGGTGGAAGACCCAGATCAACGAAAATTCAAAAATGATGGCCTTTTCGGGCCTCATGCCGGAATTCAGCCATAATGACATCTCCGGGTGGTCGGAAGGTTCCGTCAGGGAATCATGCGTTCCGATATTCCTTTACGAAGAGAGGATGTCCAAGGTGAAAAAGAAGGCGATGGATGCCGCGATAGAGGTCCTCAGGGGCTATGATGTGGTACCCATGGTAGTTAAGATACGCGGAAGGTCGACGACCGAGAAGCTGTTGCGTTCTGTGATGATCGGAGACTATGTCTCATTGTATCTGGCATATATCAACGGGGTCGACCCGAGCGAGGTCGCTTCGATATCGGAGCTCAAAACGCGCCTTGGCAAAATACTGCCGTATAGCAAGACCAAGCCCAAGAGGAGAATAATTTCCAAGGGCCAGAAGTGACCTCTCCCGAATGGAAAGGTATATAAGTTTGACCTGAATAGGAGCGACCCACAGGTGTTCAAATGGTAGACTTCAAAACTATCGTGAATGACGTTAAGACGGGCAAATCTTACAATGTTGCCGTGTCGGGCCACCACGCGAACTCTCTGATTGGTAAAAACATCGGAGAGGTCGTCGACGGAATTTTCGTAGGGCTCCCCGGTTACAAGCTCAAGATCACAGGCGGAA
>JAJBAV010000094.1 GCA_020532085.1 Candidatus Cloacimonadota bacterium
CCATAGCAAAATGTTTTGTGTGCAATTAATTTTCATATATTTGCATTGGCTTACTGCAGCAGTAGGTCTTTTTATAATCGCATTTGGTATTGTGACAGCTAATCCCATTATGGCTATCGGATAAGAGTAAGCGCTTAACAAACACCTTCTTTTTCCTTTCCCGTCTATCGGCCATAATGCTCAAAACCTTATCAAGGGAGGAGTATTATGCACCAATTACCTGCACCGGCAGACAAGCAATGCCAGCGTCGATTCTGGCAAGCCCATATCAAAGCGTTCATGCAGAGCGGTTTCAATCGCAGTGAATATTGTCGCCGTCATGACCTGCGTTACCATGCGATGACCTACTGGCTGGGCAAGCAGCAAAAAGTGGGTGCTGATTCCAGGACCCATCTCAATCTCGTTCAAGTGCCCGTGCCACAGGGAAACCATTTGATCCTGCCAAACATCCGTCTCTGTGTCGGCTCACGCTACCTCATCGAGCTCGGACAGGATTTCAGCGACACTGTACTTGCTCGGGTGCTTGCCGTACTGGAGTCACGATGATGTGGCCGATAGCGAGCGGGGTTAAGGTGTATCTGGCCACCGGAATCACTGACATGCGCAAATCCATTAATACCCTGGCTATCATGGTGGCCGAACAGATGGATCTGGATCCGCTGTCCGGCCATCTGTTTGCCTTCTGCAATCGTAAACGGGACACGGTCAAGGCGCTCTATTGGGATCGCAACGGTTTTTGTCTCTGGCATAAACGGCTGGAGCGAGACAAGTTTCAATGGCCGCAAACCACCGGCGAGGCCGAATGTATCAGCATGCGCCAACTGGGTTGGTTGCTGGAGGGATTATCCCTTACCCAACCGGCCCACGAGACGCTCAAATATGCCATTGTGCGTTGAAAAAAATGCTTCAATTTTATGAATTATGTTGAAATATATCGGATAGATATGTTAATATTTTTTCATGAAATTCACTCCCGAAACATTGCCGGACAATCCTCTCGATCTCAAGCTGCTTATTGTCGAACTGCAAGCGCAGTATGAAAAACAGGTCTCCCTGTTGATCGAGCAGATTCGCTTGCTTCGGCACAATCTCTTCGGAGTGAAAAGCGAAAAGCTGCCGGCTGCTGGAACCATGCAGCTCATCCCGCTGTTCGACTTGCCCGAACCCGAGGCGCTGGAGCCGGAACTGGTGATTGTGCCGACGCATTCCCGCAAGAAACCCGGGCGTAAGCCCCTGCCGGCGGATCTACCCAGAATCGACGTCCTGCATGATATAAGCGACGAGGAAAAGATCTGCGCCTGCGGTTGCACCCTCAGTCGTATCGGCGAGGAAGTCATGGAGCAGTTGGACATTATTCCTGCCCGGATCCAGGTGCTGCGCCATATTCGCCCCAAGTATGCTTGTTGCCACTGTGAAGGTGTTGACGATGACGGTCCCACCGTCAAAATCGCGCCGGCCCCGTTGCAGATGATCCCCAAGTCCATCGCCAGCCCCGGTCTGCTTGCCCATATCCTCACCGGCAAGTTCGTCGACCACCTGCCGTTCTATCGGCAGGAAAAAATCTTTCATCGCAAAGGCATCAATATCGGCCGGGCCTCCATGTGCAACTGGGCGATGAAAACCGCCGAAGTCTGCGAACCGCTGCTCAACCTGCTCAAAGACGAGGTGCGTGAAGGCAGACTGATCAATATCGACGAAACCACGATTCAGGTACTGGCAGAACCCGGTCGGACGCCTACCCAAAAATCCTATATGTGGATCTTTCGGCGGGGCGATCCGGAACGGCCGGTGTTGGTTTATCAGTATGCACCCAGCAGAGGGGGCGAGATTGCCAAAACCTTTCTCGATGATTTTAAAGGGTACGTGCAGACCGACGGGTACATCGGCTACGATTTCCTCGACCAGTGCACCGGAGTGCGCCATGTTGGCTGCATGGCCCATGCACGCCGAAAGTTCAGGGAGGTGGTCACTGCGCAGGGAAAAAATCGTAAGAGCGGCAGCGCCGATGAAGCCCTTGCCTATATCGGCAGACTCTATAAACTCGAGCAGGACGCCCGCGCCCGAAAAATGACCGCCGATCAAATCCATGCCATGCGACAGGAACAGGCCAAGCCGATCTTGGACGCCTTCCGGCAATGGCTGCAAAAACGCGCTTGGCAAACACCCCCCAAAGGGCTGCTCGGAAAAGCTATCAACTACACCCTTAAACAGTGGAACCGACTGGTTGGCTACCTGGAGGATGGCATCATCACTCCAGACAACAATGCTGCGGAAAACGCCATTCGCCCCTTTGTCGTCGGTCGTAAGAACTGGCTGTTTTCTGGAACACCTCAAGGCGCGGAGGCCAGTGCCCTCCTCTACAGCCTGATCGAAACGGCCAAAGCCAATGGTTTCGAACCCTACAGTTATCTCCGCCACATATTCCAGCACCTGCCGATGGTCACCACCCTGGAAGGCTATGAGGCCCTGCTTCCGTGGAATCTTGATCGTACAACAATCACCAGGGCGGTTCTAGATGTGGAAGATTAAGCGCTTACAATTGATCTGCTCAA
>JAJBAV010000095.1 GCA_020532085.1 Candidatus Cloacimonadota bacterium
GATCCCTGGGTGCTGGTGGACGTTGACCAGAGCACCACCTATGGCATGACCGGCATCACCTGGCCCAACGCCTATGCCGCCCAGGCCTACATGATCTTCAATCCCAGCGCCACCACTCCGGCCGTGACCGACGCCGCGCCCCACGGCGGGGCCAAGATGGCTGCCTGCTTTGCCAGCACCACGCCTCCCAACAACGATTGGATGATCTCTCCGCTGGTGACTCCCACCGCCGGGCAGTTCCTGAACTTCTACGCGAAGTCCTACACCGATGATTACGGCCTGGAACGCTTCAAAGTGGGCGTTTCCACCACCGGCGCCACCACCCCGGCCAGCTTCACCATCATCAGCGGTGCCAGCTACATCCAGGCTCCCACGGACTGGACCCTCTACAGCTACGACCTCAGCGCCTACGCCGGCCAGGACGTCCGCTTCGGCATCCAGTGCGTGTCCAACGACGCCTTCATCTTCTTTGTGGACGATGTGACCGTGGGTCCCGTTCCCACCGCCAAGGAGCACTACGCCTCCGTTCCCGCCTTCGGCATCCGCAGCACCGGCACCCCGGTCGCGGCCCCCGAGATCCTGAACCCGCCCACGCGGGAATTCCTGGGCTACAAGGTTTACCGTGACGGCACCCTGCTCACCACCATCGACACCACCACCACCACCTTCTACAACGACCTCGCCGTGACCGTGGGCACCTACAGCTACACCGTCACCGCCGTCTATACCGCCGGCGAATCCGTGCCTGCCGGCCCCGTTACCGCCACCATCGCCCCTCCTGCCAATCCTCCCACCGACCTCACCTCCACCGTGGACGGCAACGACGTCACCCTGAACTGGGTGAGCCCCGAGCCGCCGCAAACCGGTGAATGGATCACCTGGTGCCAGGACGTGCTCGGCAACGGCATCGGCACCAATAGCGCCATCATCTTCGACGTGGCCCACCGCTTCGACCAGACCGACCTCGCCCCCCATCAGGGCGGCACCGTCACCCAGGTGAAGTTCGTGCCCAACTATGCCGACTGCGTCTATACCGTGAAGGTGTGGACCGGCGGCAGCGCCACCAACGCCGGAACGCTTGTGTCCTCGCAGGTGGTGCCCACCATCGCCCTCGGCGAATGGAACCTCTGCGTGCTCAACACCCCCGTGCCCCTGCCGACCACCGGCGACCTCTACGTGGGCTTCGAAGTGAACACCCAGGGCGACCACCCCGCCGGCTGCGACAGCGGCCCCGTGGTGGAAGGCAAAGGCAACATGATGTATTACGAAGGCGCCTGGACCACCCTCACCGGTTTGGCCCCGACCCTCACCTACAACTGGCTGGTCCAGACCTTCGTGGCCGACGGCGCCACCCTCAAGGCCGTGGAACTGGCCCCCATCGAGGAACACAAGGCCATCACCTACGCCCAGGGCCCGCTGGAAGTCCTCCACAAAGAGCCCGCCCGCGAAAATGACCGCGCCCTCACCGGCTTCAAGGTCTATCGCGACGGCGTCCTCATCGGCACCATCACCGATCCCGCCGTGACCACCTACACGGACATGGACCTGCCCAACGGCAACTACGTCTATGGCGTCACCGCGGTCTATACCACCGGTGAATCGGTTCCCGCCACCGTGAACGTGACCGTGAACGTCCAGCTGGCCGAGATCATCTTCCAGGATGGTTTCGAGACCTACGACGACTTCGCGATCCTGTTCGCGCCCTGGACCCTGCTCGACGTCGATCTGGCCCCCACCTACGGCTTCTCCGGGATCACCTTCCCGGGTTCCGAAGGTGCCATGGCCTACATCGTCTTCAATCCCAGCGCGACCACGCCTCCCATCACCACCCTCACCGCCCACGGCGGAGCCAAGATGGCCGCGTCCTTCGCCGCCACCACTCCTCCCAACAACGACTGGATGATCACTCCCCGCCTGCATCTGGGCACCGGCAGCGC
Source organism: Candidatus Cloacimonadota bacterium (assembly GCA_020532085.1). Taxonomy (NCBI): domain Bacteria; kingdom Pseudomonadati; phylum Candidatus Cloacimonadota; species Candidatus Cloacimonadota bacterium. The sequence goes on from JAJBAV010000095.1 coordinate 1,938, forward strand.
CGTGAAGTTCTACGCGAAGTCCCACACCGCCCAGTACGGCCTGGAACGTTTCCGCGTGGGCGTTTCGATGCTGCCCAACATCATTCCCCAGGGCTTCCAGTATGTGAGCCCCGGCGATTATGTGGAGGCCCCCATCGGCTGGACGGAATTCGTCTATGACCTCAGCAACTACGACAACCAGGAAATCTGGCTCGGCATCCGCTGCGTGTCCAACGACGCCTTCGTGTTCTACGTGGACGATTTCAGCGTGCACAGCGACGGCGGCTACATCGTGGCCAACGACGATCCCGGCATCCCCGCCCTCGTCACCGAGCTGAAGGGCAACTACCCGAACCCCTTCAACCCCCGCACCACCATCAGCTACAGCGTTAAGGAAGCCACCCCCGTCACCATCGGCATCTACAACGTGAAAGGCCAGCTGGTGAAGACCCTGGTGAGCGAAGACAAGGCCGCCGGCAACCATTCCATCGCCTGGGATGGCGTCGATGCCAACAACCAGCCTGTCTCCAGCGGCGTCTATTTCTACAAGATGTTCGCCGGCAAGTACAGCAGCACCAAAAAGATGATCCTGATGAAGTAATTCCTCAGGTCGATAAGACTCCCGCCCCGGAA
>JAJBAV010000096.1 GCA_020532085.1 Candidatus Cloacimonadota bacterium
CGAAGGAAGAATCGAAACAGACTACACAGGCAACAAGGCCTATTCTGCCATCCGTATAACGGAGGGCGGAGCACTAGTTATGGGAGGTGGCGTGATCGATTCAGAGGTCTACGGCATATACGTCGCCACCGGAGGAAGACTCACGGTGAACGACGGCAGGATCGATGCGAGATACTCCGCCATCTCCGGCAACGGAACCCAGAACGGGGCCGTGGTGGAGATAAACGGCGGGGTGTTCAAATCCTACGAAACGGCGGCCGTGTACTTCCCCAGCACCGCGAGTCTGACCGTGACCGGCGGAACCTTCGAGGGTAAGACCGGTTTCGATGTACGGGCGGGAGAGGTATCGATAGTTGGTGCCGAGATAATCGTGACGGGGAAGGCCTCCTACGGCGGAGCCGGAACCAGCGGCCCCTCCTCCTGGGGGATGGGCATAGCGGTGATCGATCACTCGAGTTACGCGACGGACTCTGAAATTTCGGTGTTCGTTGGTGAAGGAACGACCGTGACCGGCGGATCTTACGATCTCTACATAGGGGATCTGAACAGATTCGATTCCGGAGATTATGTGAATCGCTTCAACATGGGAAAGCTGGGTGAGACTTACACCGCCTATCATAATATCACAGTAACCGTGGAAGGCCTCTTGGAATACAACACGGCCAAAGCAGCAGAGGGTTCTCCAAGGTTCGTTATCAATATGGGTTCGGGACCCGAAACAAGTACGACAACCAAAATAACCATAGATTCCGTAGCTAAGCGGATATTCGCCAACGGCACTCCGATCAACATAGACGACGGTTCGGCAGACGGTCAGAGCAGCATAAGCATCGCGGCTTGGGACAACGGTTCGCCCGGTGGTTGGGTGGAGATGATCGGCACGATCGACATATCATCCTACGACGTGTTCGGAGGTTCCAAGGAGACCGCGGTCGATAACACCTACGTTAGTGTGACCGGAGGAGTCTTGGATGACGTCATAGGGGGCGGTTATTCCGCTGTTCAGGAAAGCAGAGCCGACGTCATCGGATCCTCCACGGTGATCGTTGATTCCGGTAACGTGGACGATGTCATGGGCGGTTCGGTGGGTTATGCCCAGGTGGGTGCCGCTCACGTCCGTGTGAGCGGAGACACGACCGCCTGGTATGTGGCCGGAGGCGGTTCCATGAACGGCGTAGGCTCATACGATGCGCCTACCGGCATCGACCGCTTCCTCAACATCACGGGCACGACCGAAGTGACGATCGAGGGGGGCGAGATCGTCGCCGTCTTCGGCGGATGCTACGGAGGTTATTCCTACGTGGGCACGGCTGCGACCCAGATATCAGGCGGCATCATCGACACGGTCGTGGCCGGCGGCATGAACGGAATAACCTCGGACGCGACCTTGAACATAGAGGGGAATGCAGAAATAAAATGCATAACCACAGGTAACAGGGGAGAGGTCACGAAAGCCGTCATCAACGTGGTGTCCCTGACCAGGGCCGACATGCTGATCGTCGGGGCGACCACGGGCAACACAAGCACCGACGGAGGCCCCAACGCCATATTCGGCGATATAACCATCAATGTGGCGCAGAGCGACGTCATAGAGAAGATGATACTCGGAGGGTCCATCTGGACAAATTCGCATTTCAACCCCTGGGCTCCCGAACGCCGTGATTCCCTAGCCGGGGCCGACGTAACTCTCAACGCACCCGGGTGCACGATCCTGAGTTACGATCAGGACGAATCCGGGGCCAATGTGGCCAGGGACTACACCGTCGGAGCAGGGAAGACCTGGACGATAGGTGCGGGAGCGACTTTAGAAGTGGTTTCGGACGCAACTCTGACGATCGATGCGGGAGCGACTTTAGAAGTGGTTTCGGACGCAACTCTGACAATCGATGGATCGGTCATCAGCACCATATCCTTCGACTCCGACGGCGGTTCCGATGTCTTGTCGATAACGGCGGACTACGACTCGACCGTGAACGCCCCGGCGGCCCCGACCAAGGACGGATATATATTCGCCGGATGGGACCCCGCTCTTCCTTCGACCATGCCACTGAACGGCGCGTCCCTGACCGCCCGGTGGACCCCTGTGGAATATATAATATCCTTCGACTCCGACGGCGGTTCCGATGTCTTGTCGATAACGGCGGACTACGGCTCGGCCGTGAACGCCCCGGCGGCCCCGACCAAGGACGGATATATATTCGCCGGATGGGACCCCGCTCTTCCTTCGACCATGCCACTGAACGGCGCGTCCCTGACAGCGAAGTGGATTGAGGTGTCCGAAGAGGTATCTGTGGAGGCAGATGACGATAAGGTCATGATATGCATACCGGAAGGTTGCGATGTGGTCCAGCTGGAGATGATTTTCGAAGACAAGGTCAAAGTGACCATAGAGGAGGACAGCATAGGCTCCATCGCGGGCGGGTTGCTGGAGGTCTCGCTCTCCAAGAGCGGAGAGGGTGAGATATTCGAACTAACCATGACCCTCGGGGGCGAGGAGGCGTCCGGCTTCGGGATAAGGGTCACCCTGCCCTATGCCGG
>JAJBAV010000097.1 GCA_020532085.1 Candidatus Cloacimonadota bacterium
CGAAGGAAGAATCGAAACAGACTACACAGGCAACAAGGCCTATTCTGCCATCCGTATAACGGAGGGCGGAGCACTAGTTATGGGAGGTGGCGTGATCGATTCAGAGGTCTACGGCATATACGTCGCCTCCGGAGGAGAACTCACGGTGAACGACGGCAGCATCTATGCGAGATACTCCGCCATCTCCGGCAACGGAACCCAGAACGGGGCCGTGGTGGAGATAAACGGCGGGGCGTTCAAATCCCACGAAACGGCGGCCGTGTACTTCCCCAGCACAGCGAGTCTGACCGTGGAAGGCGGAACCTTCGAGGGTAAGACCGGTTTCGATATACGGGCGGGAGAGGTATCGATAGTTGATGCCGAGATAACCGTGACGGGGGAGGCCTCCGACGGCGAAGCCGGAACCAGCGGCCCCTCCTCCTGGGGGATGGGCATAGCGGTGATCGATCACTCGAGTTATGCGAAGGACTCTGAAATTTCGGTGTTCGTCGGTGAAGGAACGACCGTGGAAGGCGGATCTTACGATCTCTACATAGGGGATCTGAACAGAATCGGTTCCGGGGATAATGGGAATGGCTTCAACATGGGAAAGCTGGGTGAGACTTACACAGCCAGCCATGACATCTCGGTGACCGTGGAAGGCCTCTTGGAATACAACACGGCCAAAGCAGCAGAGGATTCCCCAAGGTTCGTTGTTAATATGGGTTCGGAACCCGAAACAAGTACGACAATCAAAATAACCATAGATCCCGTAGCGAAGCGGATATTCGCCAACGGCACTCCGATCAACATAGACGACGGTTCGGCAGACCCTCAGAGCAGCATAAGCATTGCGGCTTGGGACAACGGTTCGCCCGGTGTTTGGGTGAAGACGATCGACACGATCGACATATCATCCTACGACGTGTTCGGAGGATCCGAAGAGACCGCGGTCGAGAACACCTACGTTTCGGTGACCGGAGGAGTCCTGGATGACGTCATAGGGGGCGGTTATTCCGCTGTTGAGGAAAGCGAAGCCGACGTCACCGGATCCTCCACGGTGGTCGTCGATTCCGGTAACGTGGACGATGTCATGGGCGGTTCGGTGGGTTATGCCCGGGTGGTCGCCGCTCACGTCCGTGTGAGCGGAGACACGACCGCCTGGTATGTGGCCGGAGGCGGTTCCATGAACGGCGTAGGCTCATACGATGCGCCTACCGGCATCGAACACTTCCTCAACACCACGGGCACGACCGAAGTGACGATCGAGGGGGGCGTGATTGTCGCCGTCTTCGGCGGATGCTACGGAGGTTATTCCTACGTGGACACGGCTGAGACCCAGATATCCGGCGGCAGCATCGGCACGGTCGTGGCCGGCGGCATGAACGGAATAACCTCGGAAGCGACCTTGAACATAGAGGGGGATGCAGACATAGGATGCATAACCACAGGTAACAGGGGAGAGGTCACGAAGGCCGTCATCAACGTGGCGTCCCTGACCGGGGCCGAAATACTGATCGTCGGGGCGACCACGGGCAACACAAGCACCGACGGAGGCCCCAACGCCATATTCGGCGATATAACCGTCAACGTGGCGCAGAGCGACGTCATAGGGAAGATGATACTCGGAGGGTCCATCTGGACGAATTCGCATTTCAACCCCTGGGCTCCCGAACGCTGTGATTCCCTGTCCGATGCCGACATAACGATCAATGCACCCGGATACACGATCCTGAGTTACGATCAGGACGGATCAGGAGTCGATGTGGCCAGGGACTACACCGTCGGAGCAGGGAAGACCTGGACGATAGGTGCGGAAACGACTTTAGAAGTGGTTTCGGGCGCAACTCTGACGATTGATGGATCAGTCATAAGCACCATATCCTTCGACTCCGACGGCGGCTCCGATGTCCCGTCGATAACCGCGGGCTGCGGCTCGGCCGTGGAAGCCCCGGATGAACCTACCAGGGACGGATACACATTCGCCGGATGGTACGCTGAGGGCTCCGAGACCCCGTTCGTGTTCGACACCATGCCGCTGAACGGCGCGTCCCTGACCGCCCGGTGGACCCCTGTGGAATACACGATACACTTCGACTCCGACGGCGGCTCCGATGTCCCGTCGACAACGGCGGACTACGGCTCGGCCGTGGAAGCCCCGGCGGCCCCGACCAAGGACGGATGCATATTCGCCGGATGGTACGCGGAGGGCTCCGAGACCTTGTTCGCGTTCGACACCATGCCGCTGAACGGCGCGTCCCTGACAGCGAAGTGGGTTGACGTGTCCGAAGAGGTATCTGTGCAGGCAGATGACGATAAAGTCATGATAGGCATACCGGAAGATTGCGATGTGGTCCAGCTGGAGATGGTTTTCGAAGACGATGCCAAAGTGACCATAGAGGAGGACAGCATAGGCTCTGTCGCGGGCGGGTTGCTGGAGGTCTCGCTCTCCAAGAGCGGAGAGGGTGAGATATTCGAACTAACCATGACCCTCGGGGGCGAGGAGGCGTCCGGCTTCGGGATAAGGGTCACCCTGCCCTATGCCGG
>JAJBAV010000098.1 GCA_020532085.1 Candidatus Cloacimonadota bacterium
TGCGTATTCCGGGCCATTCCGCCACCCGATTCCGTTTGAAAGCGCCACCTGATTCCGTTTCATTCCGCCACCCAAATCCGGTGGAAGCCGCCACCTGATTCCGGGCCATTCCGCCACCCCCTGGTGGATCTCTAGAGAACGCTGGATAAATCCAATAAAAGCCGTTAGAGGCCTTCAAAAAAACTGGGAGGCTGAAGTGGCGGCGGAAAGGTTATCCATGCGCACCATCAAAGAAGTTTTACGACTGAAATGGGAGAAAAAGCTCTCCAACAAACAGATTGAACAGAGCTGCAAAATTGCCCGCAGCACGATCAGGGAGTACCTGGTACGTGCCGAGCGTGCCGGTTTAAATTGGCCAGAGGTGTCTGATCTCGATGACGGCCGTCTGGAAGCCCTGTTGTTTTCACCCTCCGTTCCTGCAGAGTGTTCCGAGAAGTGGAATCTTCCCGACATGGAATATCTCCGTAAGGAGCTGACCCGCAAAGGGGTGACCCTCCGGCTGCTGTGGCTGGAATACAGGCAGGTCAACCCGGATGGCTATCAATACAGCCAGTTCTGTTACCATTACCACCAGTGGTGCAACAAGCTGGATGTCTGCCTTCGCCAGACCCACCGGGCGGGAGAAAAACTCTTTCTTGATTACGCCGGCCAGACGATTCCGGTTACTGATCCGTTGACAGGAGAAACCATAGACGCCTATCTCTTTATTGCCACCCTCGGCGCCAGCAACTATACCTTTGCCTGGGCAAGTATTTCCCAGGATCTCCCCTCCTGGATCGACGCCAATGTCCGGGCGCTCAATTTCTTTGGGGGCGTACCGGAGATTCTCGTTCCCGACAACCTGAAAACCGGCGTAACCAAAGCCTGCTATTATGAACCGGACATCAACCCGACCTATTACAAAATGGCTTGCCACTACAATACGGTCATTATCCCCGCCCGGATCGTCAAGCCCAAGGACAAGGCCAAGGTGGAGTCGGCCGTTCTCATAGCGGAACGGTGGATCCTGGCGGCGCTTCGGAATCACACCTTCTTCAGCATCGGCGAGCTGAACAACGCCATCGCCGAAAAGCTGGAGGATCTCAACAACCGCACGTTCCAGAAGATGAACGGCACCCGGAGAAGTCTTTACGAAACTCTTGACCGTCCGGCCCTGAAGCCCCTTCCTGCCAGTCCCTATGTCTATGCCGAATGCAAGAAGGTTCGGGTGAACATTGACTACCATGTCGCGATTGACGGTCACTATTACAGCGTCCCCTATCAGCTTGTAAAAGAACAGGTGGAGGCGTGGCTGACGGCAACCACGGTGGAGATCTTGTTCAAAAACCGCCGCGTCGCCAGCCATGCGAGAAGCAGCGAAAAATGTCAACACACCACGCTGACGGAACATATGCCCAAGGCCCATCAGAAATATCTGGAATGGACCCCTTCCCGGATCATGGACTGGGCAGGCAAAAACGGTCCCAATACCCGGCAGATCGTTTCCTGCATCATGGAGAGCCGCAGGCATCCCCAGCAGGGGTTCCGCTCCTGCCTGGGCATCATGCGACTGGCAAAACGTTACTCTCCAGAACGGCTGGAAGCCGCCTGCGGCCGCGCCCTTCTTCTGAAAGCCTACAGCTACAAGAGCATCGAATCCATCCTGAAAACCAACCTCGATGCCCAGGAGCTGCCGGAATCATCACCGGAGAAGAAGATCATCCATGACAATATCCGGGGGCAGGAATATTACCGACAGGAGGAGTCCGCTCATGCTTAATCAACAGACCCTGAACAAACTTTATGAACTGAAGCTGACGGGAATGGCGGAGGCCTTTGCCGATCAGCTCAATCAGCCCGATATGGACAGGCTCTCCTTTGCGGAACGTTTCGGCCTCATTGTGGACCGCCAATGGACCTGGAAGGAGAACAACCGCATGGAGCGGTATCTGAAAAATGCCAGGTTGAAACTCAATGCCTGCGTGGAGGACATCGACTACAAGACCCCACGGGGAATCGATCAGTCCGTATTCATGAGCCTCATCTCCTGCGATTGGGTGAGGCGTCATCATAACATCATCATCACCGGCCCAACCGGATCGGGAAAAACCTTCCTTGCCTGCGCCTTGTCCAACAAGGCCTGCCGGGAAGGATACCGGGCCTTCTACATCCGCTCTCCCAAGTTCTCCTATCAGATGGCCCTGTCCCGGGGAGATGGAAGTTATGGAAAAACGATCCATAAGCTTGCCAAGGCTCATGTCCTGGTGATTGATGATCTCGGTCTCGCACCCATGACTGACTCTGAACGAAGAGACCTCCTGGAGGTCGTCGAGGAAAGACATGGCCATGCCTCCACTATTGTAACCAGTCAACTCCCCATGGATCTCTGGCATGAACAAATCGGCGATCCCACCATTGCTGATGCCATTCTCGACCGGCTGGTCCATAATGCCCATAAGATCAATCTGTCGATGAAAGGGGAATCGATGAGGAAAAAATATGCCGGCTTGACCTGAAGAATATTCTATGTAAAAGAGC